>NZ_JBQEOE010000033.1:0-29187 GCF_052045105.1 Lysobacter sp. 22409
CGGGTTACTTTCTTTTGCTAAGCCCAAAAGAAAGCTAACCAAAGAAAAGGGCTTTCCTTGCAAGGGCACAGGCCACGAGTGCGATGCGTGCGCCGGGATTTTCCGATAAGACATCCTTGTCTTATCGGAAAACGGCGCACGTCCTGTGCGCCGCCCTCCGGGTCTACTGTTGACCGGCACAGCGTCAAAGCCAATCAAAATCACGTCAACGTCAACGTCAACGTCAACGTCAACAGCAACAGCAACAGCAACAGCGACGGCGACGGCAAAGCGCCAGCGGTCTGTTGCAAACAGGGCCATCGCCGACTTCGACCACGCCGGTACCGTCCATGTCCGCATCGACCCATCACCCCGACGCTTGTGTTGCAATACACCCCGCCGCAGGACGCGGCGCGAAAACAAGGAAGAGCGGTGTCGAAATTCGCATGCAGGATCGCGGCCATGATGGCCGTGATGTTCGCCGCGCCGGTCGCGGCGCAATCGATCGATGCGGGCGCGGGGGCGTCGATGCCGGCCGGCTGCCCCAGCGGCGGGCAGTCGTTGCCGCCGCCGAAGTATCCGACCGAGATCTTCGGCGCCGCCGGCACGGTGACGCTGGTGTTGGACCTCGACCGCTGCGGTCAGGTCGATCAGGTCTGGATCGAGACCGATTCGGGTTATGAAGCGCTGGACCGCGCCGCGGTGGAGACGGCGAAGAAATGGCGCTTGAGTCCCGAGTATCGCGACGGTGTCGCGGTGGCGTCGCGGGTGCGGGTGCCGGTCGACTTCCAGGCGCCGACGCCCGAGCAGATCGCCGCGCATGTGGCCCGCGCCCAGGCCAAGTGGGACCAGGTCTGGCCCCTGGCCCAGGTGCCCGAAGTCGCCGCCGCGCGCGACGGCAGCCTCGATGGTTTCCTACCAGACGCCTTGCCGATGGAGGAGGGCAGTGTGCTTGAGCTGATCGCCACGGCGCGACGCGAAGGCCGCGAGGTGTTCGGCGGCGAGGTGCCGGGCGGCAAGCTGGGCTGGCCGGCGCTGCGCATCGCCGACGACCGCGGCGCGTTTCAGTGGCTGTTGATCGAAGACAGCCATCCGGCGGCGCCATCGCTGGTCCGCCAGCGCCTGGTCAGCGACGGCAAGAAATCTTTCTATGTCAGCCGCGTGCTGTGCGGCGCGCCCAAGGCTTCGGCCTGCGCGAAGCTGGAGCGCAGCGTGCGCGCCTGGCCGCGACAGCGTCCGGGCCTGCCCTTGCCGCAGCAATTGTCGGCCGAGCCGCCGTTGCCGCCGAAGCAGACCCCGACGCAGCGTCCGTTAGGGCCTTCGCGACTGGCCCCGGAGGATCCGAAAGCCCCCACCGACCCGGCGGCGCGGCCGGCGTGGCAGCGCGGCTGAGGCGTCGAACCGCCAGCGCCGGCCGATCAACCCGGCCGGCGTATCTGCGAGAATTCGCGCCATGCAACGCTCGCTCGCCGACTGGCTCTCCCACATCGAACGCATCCACCCCAAGTCCATCGACATGGGGCTGGAGCGCATCCGCATCGTCTCCCAGCGCCTGGGCCTGAAGCGCCCGGCGCGGAAGGTGATCACCGTCGGCGGCACCAACGGCAAGGGCTCGACGGTCGCCTTCATCGAGGCGATCGCGCGCGCCGCGGGCTGGCGCGTCGGCGCCTACACCTCGCCGCACCTGCTGGCCTATAACGAACGCATCCGCATCGGCGGCGCCGATGCCGGGGACGCCGCCCTGGTCGAGGCCTTCGAGGCCATCGAAGCCGCACGCGGCGAGGTCGTGCTGACCTATTTCGAGTACGGCACCCTGGCGGCGCTGTGGCTGTTCGAGCGCGCCAAGCTCGATCTGGCGATCCTCGAGGTCGGGCTGGGCGGGCGCCTGGACGCGACCAACCTGATCGACCCGGACGTGGCGGTGATCACCACCGTCGACATCGATCACCAGGATTACCTCGGCCCGGACCGCGAGAGCATCGGCTTCGAGAAGGCCGGCATCGCCCGCGGCTGGAAGCCGTTGATCCTCGGCGACGACGACCCGCCGTCGAGCGTGCTGCGCCATGCCTACGCGATCGGCGCCTCGGCGGTGCGCGCGGGCTGCGATTTCTTCTTCGAGGCCCTGCCGCCGGACGCCGACAAGCCCGACGAGGGGCCGCGCTGGCGTTGGCGCGAGGTCGGCTACCGCGTCGAGCTGCCGATGCCGGCGCTGGCCGCGCCGGCGCAGATGCGCAATGCCGCGGTCGCGGTGGCGGCGTTGCGGGCCTTGGGCAAGTCGCCCACGCGCCAGCAGTTCGCCGAGGGCGTGGCGGCTGCGCACGTGCCCGGGCGCCTGCAGCGTTTCGTGCGCGATGGCGTCGAGATCGTGGTCGATGTCGGCCATAACCCGCAGGCAGCGCGCGAACTCGCGGCCTGGCTGGCGGCCGCGCCGGCCCCGGGCAGGACCCATGCCGTGTTCGCGGCGCTCGGCGATAAGGACGTGGCTGGCGTGGTCGCGGCCTTGCACGCAGGCGTCGACGCCTGGCATTTGGCCGGGCTGGCCGACAGCGGTCCGCGCGGGATCGCGGTGGAGGCTTTCGCCGAACGGCTGCGCGACACCGCGGCCGGCGAGGGCAGCCGCCATGCCGACGTCGCCGCCGCGCTGGCCGCGGTGCGGGCACAGGCCAGCGCCGGCGATCGCATCCTGGTGTTCGGTTCCTTCCACACTGCGGCGGCGGCACTGGCCTGGCTGGCGGCGAATTGAGCCGGGCCATTACGCGCCGTGCTTTCGTGACGGCGCCGGAGGCCTTGCGGTACCGGCCTTTCACCGTCGGCGATTCTGAATACAACGCTCCGGGCCAGGCATGCACACCGGTCCATGGCCGCCGCGGGGGTATAATTCGCGCCGGTAACCGGCCCTGCGAGTGATCGAGTAGCGATGGAACCTGCCCTGAAACAGCGATTGATCGGTGCGATGGTCCTGGTCGCACTGGCGGTGATTTTCCTGCCCATGCTGATCAAAGGGCCCGCGCCCGAAAGCGGCGCCTCCGATGTTCCCTTGACCTTGCCGGACGCGCCTGCGGGCGAAACCGAGACCCGCGAACTGCCGCTGGTGACGCCGGGCGATGCGCCGCAAGGCGGCGTGGTGGGCATGGAGCCGGCCGACATCAGCCAGCCGGCTTCGACCGGCAGCGACACCTTGCCGACCGTGGACACCGCGGCCGGCGCCAAGACCATGCAGCCGGCGTCCACCGCCGGTGGCGACTACGCGGTCAGCTTCGGCAGCTATGCCAGCGCCAGCGACGCCGACCGGGTGATCGCAGCGCTGCACGCCGCACGCTTGCCGGGTTATCAGGAAACCGCCGCCGGCGCCGGCGGCCGCACCTTGTATCGGGTCCGGATCGGGCCGTTCGCTACCCAGGCCGACGCCGAGGCGGCGCGCCTGGGTTCGACCAAGGTCCGCAAGGATGTCAACGCCAAGGTCGTGGTGCTCAACGCCGACGCGGCCGAGGCCGCCGACCCGGCCGTCGCCACCACCGCGCCGGCCGCATCGGCGCCGTCGGTGAGCGCGCCGAAGCCGCTGGCCGAAAGCGCACCGGTCAAGCCGACGGCGCTGCCGCCGTCGAAGCCGGAACCACTCAAGCCGGCCGCGACCAAGCCTGCTGAAACCAAACCCGTCGCGACCAAGCCTGCCGAAACCAAGCCGGTGGCGACGACCAAGCCGGCCGGAACCAAACCGGCCGAAACCAAGCCGGTCGCGGCGAAGCCTGCCGAACCGGCCAAGCCGGCACCGAAGCCGGCCGCCGCCGGCACCGGTTTCGCGGTCCAGTTGGGCGCGTTCGGCAACGTCGACGAAGCCAACAAGCTGCGCGATCGCGCCCGGGCCGCCGGCTTCAGCGCCTTCGTCGAACAAGTCCGGACCGACAAGGGCACGCTCAACCGCGTGCGCCTGGGCCCGGTGGTCAATCGTGCCGACGCGGACAAGTTGAAGGCGCAGGTCGCCGGCAAGCTCGGCGTCGGCGACGCACTGGTCAAGCCGCACCCGTGACGGTTCGCGGCGTGACCTGCAGTTGAATACATCGGTGCAAGGCGCGCCGATGCAGGGCGCGCCGCTCGAGCGTGCGCCAGCGACGAGAGGGAGCGTCACGCTATGACAGCACTGGATTGGGGTTTGTTGTTGATCGTCGGCTTGTCGGCGCTGCTCGGCATGCTGCGCGGTCTGATCGGCGTGGCGGTGTCGCTGGCGGCGTGGCTGCTGGCCGGCATCGCCGCCTACGTGTTCGGCGGCGACGTCGGGCGCAGCCTCGGCGACGGCGAGATGGGCTGGCTGTCGTACCTCGGCGGCTATGCGCTGATTTTCGTGGCGGTGTGGATCGGCGTCGGCCTGTTCGGCATGGTGGTGCGGCGGATCGCGCACTCGGCCGGCTTGTCGGAGATGGATCGTTTGATGGGCCTGGGCCTGGGCGCGGTGCGCGGCGTGTTCTTCGCCTGCGCCTTGCTGGTGGTGCTGGGCATGACGACCTTGCCGCGCGAACCCGCATGGCGCGGTTCGATCGTCGCCGCGATGCTGATGCCGGGCGCGGAACTGATGCGCGCCGCATTGCCGGACGGCATGGCGCGCAAGGTCGACCTGGAAGGGCGCGGCACTTCGTTGCAAGCGACGGTCCAGGCGCAGGCCAAGAATCTGGAAGACAAGCTGCCGAAATTGTCCGGTGGATTGCCGGGCGGGTTGCCGGGTGGACTGTCGGACATGATGCCGAGCGGCGGCGGCCTGGATTCGCTGCCGCAGGCCGTGCCTGAGGGCTCGTCCGGCGGCATAGCCGGGGCCTTGCCCGATGGCCTGGTCAACGGTTTGCCCGACGCGCTGCCCGAGGCGGTGCGCGACATGCTGCCGCAGAAGGGCCAGCAAGGCGCCACGGCGACGCAGATCAAGGGCGACCCGGCCAAGGTCGGCGCCGACCGCAGCAAAGACGAAAAACGCGTTCATTAGCAACAACAACGACTCTCAGCAGGATCAAGCGCTATGTGCGGCATTCTCGGTATCGTCGGCAACACGGATGTCGCCGCTCAGCTTTACGACGGACTTACGGTGCTGCAGCACCGCGGCCAGGATGCGGCCGGCATCGCCACCGCCGACGGCGCGCGCCTGCGCGTGCACAAGGGCAACGGCCTGGTCAGCGACGTCTTCAACGAGACGGCGATGCGCCTGCTCGAAGGCCGCGTCGGCATCGGCCATTGCCGTTACCCCACCGCCGGCAGCGAAGGCTCCGACGAGGCCCAGCCGTTCTACGTCAACTCGCCGTTCGGCATCGCGCTGGCCCACAACGGCAACCTGATCAACACCGACATGCTGCGGCGCGAGGTGTTCGAGCAGGACCGCCGCAACGTCAACACCGAGTCCGACTCGGAAGTGTTGCTCAACGTCTTCGCCCACGAGCTCGACCGTCACCGCGCGCTGACCGCCGAGTCCGCGTTCGCCGCGATCGAAGGCGTGCACCGCCGTTGCGTCGGCGGCTACGCGGTGGTCGCCACCGTGCTCGGCCTGGGCCTGGTCGCGTTCCGCGACCCGCACGGCATCCGCCCGCTGGTGCTCGGCAAGCGCAACACCGGCGGCCAGGACGAATACGCGGTGGCGTCGGAATCGGTCGCCCTCGACCTGCTCGGCTTCGAGCGCATGCGCGACGTGCGCCCGGGCGAAGGCATCGTGATCACGCCGCGCGGCGAATTGTTCAGCCGTATCTGCGCCGAGCCGCGCCAGCACGCGCCGTGCATCTTCGAGTACGTCTATTTCGCCCGTCCCGACTCGATGATGGACGACGTCTCGGTGCACAAGGCGCGCATGCGCATGGGCCAGACCCTCGGCGAGAAGATCCAGCGCCTGCGTCCGGACCACGACATCGACGTGGTCATCCCGATTCCCGACACCTCGCGCGACTCGGCGCTGGAAATCGCCAACACGCTCGGGGTGAAGTACCGCGAAGGCTTCATCAAGAACCGCTATGTCGGCCGCACCTTCATCATGCCGGGCCAGGGCGAGCGGGCGAAGTCGGTGCGGCGCAAGCTCAACCCGATTCCGCTGGAGTTCCGCAACCGGGTCGTGCTGCTGGTCGACGATTCGATCGTGCGCGGCACCACCTCGCGGCAGATCGTGCAGATGGCGCGCGATGCCGGCGCGCGCAAGGTCTACCTGGCCTCGGCCGCGCCGCCGGTGCGGTTCCCGAACATCTACGGCATCGACATGCCCTCGACCGACGAGTTGGTCGCGCACGGCCGCACCGACGAGGAAGTGCAGACCCTGCTCGGTTGCGACTGGCTGATCTACCAGGACCTCGACGCCCTGGAGCAGGCGGTGTCCGGGCCGAAGCACCGCATCGACCACTTCGACTCGTCCTGCTTCAACGGTGAATACGTCACCGGCGTGGAGCCCGGATATTTCGAGCGCATCCAGCAACTGCGTTCGGACGAGGCCAAGAAGACGCGTCGAGCGTCCTGAGCCCGGAGTGCGCGCGGTGACTTCGCTGTTCGACGCCGCGCGCGCCTGCCTGGACGCCGCCACCCCTGAGGCGAAGGTCGAGATGACCTTCGCCGCCGCGCAGGCTTTCGCCCGCGGCGAGCTGGCCATGCCCGAGGACGCGCCGCCACCGCAGCCGATCCGCATGCCGGGCCGGCCGGCCAGGCCGGCGCTGGTGCATCCGCGCGAGTTGCCCAAGCGCGGCTTCGGCACGGCCGACGGCCGCGCCGCGTTCGTGCACGCCATCGCCCACATCGAATTCAACGCCATCGACCTGGGCTGGGACGCGGTCTATCGCTTCCGCGGCCTGCCCGCGCAGTTCTATGCCGACTGGGTCGGCGTGGCCAACGACGAGGCGCGGCATTTCAGCCTGCTGCGCGAGCGCCTGCGCGAACTCGGCTACGACTACGGCGATTTCGATGCCCATAACGGCCTGTGGGAAATGGCCGAGAAGACCGCCCACGACGGCCTGGCGCGCATGGCCCTGGTGCCGCGCGTGCTGGAAGCGCGAGGGCTCGACGTGACCCCTGGCATGATCGTCAAGCTGCGCTCGCTCGGCGACGAGGCCACGGTGGCGATCCTCGAAACCATCCTGCGCGAAGAGGTCGCCCATGTCGCCGCCGGCTCGCATTGGTACCGTTGGTACTGCGAACGCGCCGGCATCGACCCGCTGCCGCGTTTCCGCGAATTGCTGGCCGAATACGCGCGCGCCGTGCTGTACGGGCCGTTCAATTTCGATGCGCGCAGCGCCGCCGGCTTCGACGACGAAGAACTGCGCATGCTGGAAGCCTTCGCCGCGCGCTGAGCCGCCGTCGGCCGTCGAACTCTGCAGGAACCCATCTCCGCTTGGCACTGACGGGAAGGCTAGGGCGAGGGCAGCGCCGCAGGCGCCAAGGCATCGCTCCGTCGCCGCACAGGCCGGGTCTTCCCGAATGAGACCGCGTTCGCGCTACGCCACGGGCGCGCCTACCGTTCGTCCGTGACGCCACGCCGCGTAAAGTCGCGGCCGGGGCGCCGTGCCATCGTCGGCCTTCCGATCCATGGGAGGGATGGCATGAGCAAGCAAGGGATAGGCGTGGCGATGGCCATGGCGTTGGTGTTCGGCCTCGCGGCGATGGCAACGGCCGGCGCGCAGCCGGCGAAGCTCAGCGCCGCCGATTACGCGCGCGCCGAGAAAGTTCTCGACTACAACCTGAGGGGCCGGATCAAGAACGCCCAGGTCGAACCGCATTGGTTGCCCGACGGTCGCTTTTGGTACCGCCGCGATGGCGAGCATGGTGCGGAGTTCCTGCTGGTGGATCCGGCCGCACGCAGCCGCGGCGCCTTGTTCGATGCGGCGCGTCTGCATGCGGCGATGAGCGCGGCCTTGCCGGCGGCGAAAATCGAGGCGGTGCCGACGCCGATCTCGGTGCGCCTCGAAAACGGCGCCCTGCATGCGCGTCTGGCCGGTGACCGGAAGCACGAACTGTCCTGCGATCTGGCCGCGTATCGCTGCGACAGCGTGCCGGCGACGACGCCGGACCGTTACTGGCTGGCATCGCCCGACGGTCGCAGCGCCGTGTTCGTGCGCGAGCACAATCTGTGGCTGCGCGATCTGCACAGTGGCGCCGAGCGCGCCCTGACCCGCGACGGCGAGGCCCACTTCGGCTACGGCGAATTGCCCGACTTCGCGCTGCATGCGGTGCCGACCCAACTGGGACTGTGGAAGGTGCCGCCGTTCGCGGTGACCTGGTCGCCGGACGGCAAGCGTCTGCTCGGCACGCGTTACGACGAGCGCAAGGTCGAACCCTATCCGATGGTGGCGATGGCGCCGGAGCGCGGTTTCCGGCCGCAGGTCCACTACATTCGCCTCGGCCTGCTCGGCGACCGCGAGGCGGCGCGCGACGAGTGGTACAGCGTCGACGTGGAGAGCGGAGCGACGCGCAGCATTCGTTTGCCGCAGGGCTGGAACGGCGCGATCGAGGCCGACGTATTGGGTTGGTCGCCGGACAATCGCCGCGCCTACGCGGTGATCGCGCGCTACGACCATCCCGCGCGGATGCGCCTGGTCGAGATCGATCTGGACGACGGCAGCTTGCGCGATGTGATCGAGGAACGCTCGGACACGCGCGTGCAGCTCAACGATTTCATCTACAGCCGCCCGGCGGTGCGCGTGCTCGCCGCGAGCAACGAAGTCGTGTGGTTTTCCGAGCGCGACGGTTGGGGCCATTTGTACCTGTACGACCTGCGCGACGGCCGCATGATCCGGCGCCTGACCGCGGGCGATTGGCTGGTGCGCGACATCATCGGCGTCGACGAAGGCAAGCGGCAGTTGTATTTCACCGCCGGCGGCCGCGAACCGGGCGACCCCTACCAACGCCGTTTGTACCGCGTAGGACTGGACGGCGGCGAGCCGCGCTTGCTGACCCCGGAAGCTGCCGACCACGACCTCGACAGCGGCGTCAGCGTGATCCTCGGCGGTAAGGCGCTCGACTTGCTGTCGCCGACCGGCGAGGCGGTGATCGACAATTACTCCACCCTAGACGCGCCGCCGCGCACGCTGCTGCGCTCGACGCGAGATGGCGAAGTACTGCTGGAACTCGAACGTGCCGACGCCTCGGCCGTGCTCGAAGCCGGCTGGCAGGCGCCACAGCGGATCAGGCTGAAGGCGGCCGACGGCCGCACCGATCTGTACGCGACGGTGTTCTTGCCGCCGGGGTATTCGAAAGAGCGCGCGAAGCCTGGGCAGTACCCGATCGTCGATGCCTTCTACGGCGGCCCGCAGGTCACCAATGCCTCGGTCGGTTTCGTCGAAGCGGCCGCGGCGATCAACCCGATCTCGCGATCGAGTCTGGCCGCGTTGGGATTCGTGGTGATCACCATCGACGCGCGCGGCACGCCGGGACGTTCGCAGGCCTTTCACGACGCCAGCTATCACGGCGGCTTCGCCGACGTCCAGGTCGACGACCACGTCGCCGCCATCCGCGAACTCGCGGCTCGCTACCCCGGCCTCGACCTCGACCGGGTCGGCGTCTACGGCCACTCCGCCGGCGGACATGCCTCGGCGCGCGCGATCCTGCGGCGCCCGGATTTTTACAAGGTGGCGGTGTCCTCGGCCGGCAACCACAACCAACAGGGCATGTACGGCGGCGGCATCAACGGCCTGGAGCGGATACTCGGCGGCGCGCCGGACTACGGCGCCAGCGGCGTGCTGCGGCCGTCGCCCGATGCGGTGCCGGCCAATTACCTCGCCAACGACAATGCCGTACTGGCGGCGAACCTGCGGGGCAAGCTGATGCTGGTCTATGGCGACCTCGACGAGAACGCCTTGCCGGCGGTGACCATCCAACTGACCTCGGCCCTGATCAAGGCCAACAAGGACTTCGACCTGCTGTACCTGCCCAACCAGAACCACGAATTGTTCCGCAACGACGCGTATTACACCCGGCGCATGTGGGACTACTTCGTCGAACACCTGATGGGCGCGAAGCCGCCGAAGGATTACAGGCTGCAAGCGCCGGCCAAGCCCGGCGGGTCGGGGTTCTGAGGCGACGGGGGTGCGGCGATTCGTTACCGAGTCGCCGCGCCTTTGCGTCGTCGCCGTGTCGGCACGATGACGGTTCCGCTGCGAAGAAAGCTTGGTTGCCGGCACCTCTTCGAGAGCAATCGGCGCACAGCATGAGCGCCGAATCCATCAACTGACGCCGTTCTGCAATATCCCGTTCACACCGAGTCGACAGACTTCCGGGCTTCGCTCTGACGCCGCCCAAGAGCGGACTGCGCATTACGCGCGGCGGCCACTCTGATTTGGAAGTTCCCCTGAAATGACGACGAAGACGACGCTCCTCGCCGCCTCGATTCTGTTCTGCCTGTACGCCGGCAACAGCCTCGCCGCAGAAACCGCGACTACCGCCGCTGTCGATCCGGCCACCGCCGCGGTCGGCGCGGGCGCGGTCGACGACGCCACCACCCTCGATGCGGTCTCCGTGGTCGGCACCGGCCAGACCCGCCAGGTGCAGTCGCTGGGCAAGCAGGATCTGCAACGCGTGGCCGCCGGCACCAGCCCGCTCAAGGTCATGGCCAAGCTGCCGGGCGTGCACTTCCAGAGCTCCGATCCCTGGGGCAACTACGAGTGGTCGAGCAAGCTCAGCATCCGCGGCTTCTCGCAGCAGCAGCTCGGGTTCACCCTCGACGGCGTGCCGCTCGGCGACATGAGCTACGGCAACCACAACGGCCTGCACATCAGCCGCGCGATCGCCGCCGAAAACCTGTCCGGTGCGGAACTCTCGCAGGGCAGCGGCGCGATCGACACGGCGTCCTCGGGCAACCTCGGCGGCACCTTGCGCTTCTTCAGCGCCGACCCGATGGCCGAGTACGGCCTGCGCCTGGCCCAGACCGTCGGCAGCGACGCCACCAGCCGCACCTATGCGCGCATCGACACTGGCGACCATAACGGCTTCAGCGCTTACCTCAGCGGCGTGTTCCACACCACCGACAAGTGGAAGGGCGACGGCCCGCAGCGCAACGGCCAATTCAACGGCAAGTTCGTCTACGCCAACGACGACGTCAAAGTGACCGGCTTCGCCGCGACCTCGCGTCGCCGCGAGACCGACTACGCCGATCTTTCGCTCGAATCCGCGCGCCGCCTCGGCATGGATTGGGACAACTACGCCAACGACTGGCAGCGCGCGATCGACGCCGCCAACGGCAAGTTCAGCGGCGGCGTCACCAGCCTCGACGACGCGTATTACATCGCCCGCGGCGTGCGCGACGACGACCTGGCCTACCTCAGCGCCGACTGGAACGTCAGCGACGACCTGGTGCTGGCGGCGACCGCGTACTACCACAACAACAAGGGCCAGGGGCATTGGGCGACGCCGTACTCGGTCTCGCCGACCGTGCCGCTGCGCATGCGCACCACCGAGTACGACATCGAACGCACCGGCATCATGCCGAGTCTGACCTGGCAGATCGGCGACCACCGCCTGCAGGCCGGCTTGTGGCTGGAGAAGAACGCCCACGGCGTGCAGCGCAACTTCTACGACCTGCAGCGCAACGAGCCGCCGAACGAGATCTTCTTCTACCGCAATCCGAGCGCGCGCGTGTTCCGCCAGCGCTTCGATACCGACACGCGTCAGTACTACGTGCTCGACCACATGGAGTTCATCGGCGGCCGCCTGGCGATCGATGCCGGCTTCAAGGGCCTGCGCGTGGAGACCGACGGCAAGACCCTGATCGGCGGCGCCAGCCGCGCCAGCGGCAAGCTGGTTTCGGAAGACAACTTCCTGCCGCAGCTCGGTGCGCGCTGGCAGTTGAGCGATCACGAGGAGATCTTCGGCTCCTACAGCGAGAACCTGTCGGCCTTCCGCACCGGCGTCAACGGCCCGCATTCGACCTCGCAGGCCGCGTTCAATGCCGCCGTCGCTTCGCTGGAACCGGAAAGCTCCAAGACCCTGGAAGCGGGCCTGCGCACCAGCCGCGAGCAGATCGAGGCTTCGGTGGCGGTGTATCGGGTCAACTTCGAGAACCGTCTGCTCGCCATCGCGCGTTGCGCCGGCATCGTCGGCTGCGCGTCGAGCTTCGCCAACGTCGGCGACGTCGAGAGCCGCGGTGCCGAAGTGACCGTGGTATGGAAGCCGTTCGCCGGCTTCAGCTGGTACCACTCGCTGGCCTTCAACGATTCGCAGTACGAGTCGGATTATCTCGACGGCACCACCCTGGTCCGCACCAAGGGCAAGCAGGTGGTCGATGCGCCGAAGCGCCTGTACGCCACCGAAGTGCGCTGGGAACGCGACGGCCTGTCGCTGCAGCTCGGCGCCAAGTACACCGACAAGCGTTATCTGACCTACCTCAACGATTCCTCGGTCTCGGGCTTCTGGGTGGTCGACGCCTCGGCCTCGTACGAGTGGAAGGAGCTGTCCTGGGCCGATGCGTTCAAGCTGCAGTTGAACCTGACCAATGCCTTCGACAAGCAGTACTTCGGCAGCCTCGGCACCAACGGTTTCGTCGCTTCCGATCCGCGCGGCCTGAATTACACCGTGCAGTCGGGCGCGCCGCGCCAAGCCTTCCTGACCGCCGAGGTGCGCTTCTAAGCCGTTTCGATGTCATGGGCTGGATCGGGCTCGATCCAGCCGCCTTGCAGCAGCGCCCGGACTTCGCGTCCGGGCGTTTTCGTTTCTGCGGCGGAGCCGTAAGCGATGCGCTCAGTCCAGCGTCTGCAGGCGTGCGCCGTCGCGATCGACGCGCAGCACCGAGCCTTGCTCGTACCAATCGCCGAGCACGATGCGCCGGCAGGCGCGTCCAGCGACGTCCAGCTCGTGCACGGCGGGGCGGTGGGTGTGGCCATGGATCATGCGGTCGATGCCGTAACGCGCGAAGGTCTCGGCGACGGTGGCCGGCGACACGTCGGTGATGGTTTCCATGCGGCCGTCGTCGCGCAGGCCGGCCTGATGAGCCTTGCTCGCCGCGCGCGCCTGTTGCGCGAAGGCCAGGCGTGCGGCGAGCGGCTGCGACAGGAACTGCGCCTGCCAGGCCGGGTGCCGGGTCTGGGCGCGGAACTGCTGATAGGCGACATCGTCGGTGCACAGCAGGTCGCCGTGGCCGATCAGGGTCGGGTGACCGTACAGCGGTACCACGGCGGGGTCGGGCAACACGCTCATGCCGGCGCGCCGGGCGTAGTCCTGGCCGAGCAGGAAGTCGCGATTGCCGCGGATGAAATACACCGGCACGCCGCTGTCGGCGAGGGCCTTGAGTTCGTGCGCGACGAAGGCGCCGGTCTCGGACGGGTCGTCGTCGCCGACCCAGGCCTCGAACAGGTCGCCGAGGATGTACAGCGCGTCGGCGCCGCGGGCTTCGTCGCGGACGAAGCGGCCGAACAGTTCGGTGATCTGCGGACGCTCGGCGTCGAGATGGAGGTCGGAGATGAAGAGGGTCGTCATGGGCTTAGTTTAGCCAGGGTCGTTGCCGGGGCGCGCTGTGGGGGAACTGGCCGGGCGATGGACGAGCGAGTGCAGGGCGGGAACCGGATCGATGCGGGGCCTGGTTTCGCCGCAATCGCGGGACTGGGAGGAGGGGGCGGCAGGTGCGCGAACCCGACTCGGCTCCTTGCCGCAAGCCGGGCCCAAAACCCCTGTCGTGGCGTTCGCCCGCGGCTTTTCCCGACGCCTGCGCCCCGGCTCCGTTAAAATCCCCGGTCTCCCAGGATTCACCGAGCCCCGCATGACCTGCCGCACCCGTTTCGCCCCCAGTCCCACCGGTTATCTGCACATCGGCGGCGCGCGCACCGCGCTGTACTGCTGGCTGGAGGCGCGCCGCGCGGGCGGTCAGTTCATCCTGCGCATCGAGGACACCGACCAGGAGCGCAGCACCCAGGCGGCGATCGACGCGATCCTGGAGGCGATGGACTGGCTGGGCCTGGACTACGACGAGGGCCCGATCTACCAGACCCATCGCCTGCAGCGTTACCAGGAGGTCGCCGAACAGATGGTCGCGGCCGGCACGGCTTATTACGCCTACGAGACCAAGGAAGAGTTGGCCGCGGCGCGCGATGCGGCGATGGCGGCGAAGGAAAAGCCGCGTTACAGCGGCGCCTACCGCGACCGCAACGAACCCTTCCGCGACGACCCGAACCGGGTGATCCGCTTCAAGAACCCGCTCGACGGCACCGTCGTGTTCGAGGACAAGGTCAAGGGCCGCATCGAGATCGCCAACAACGAACTCGACGACCTGGTGATCTTCCGCGCCGACGGCTACCCGACCTACAACTTCGCCGTCGTCGTCGACGACCTCGACATGCGCATCAGCGATGTCGTGCGCGGCGACGACCACGTCAACAACACCCCGCGCCAGATCAACATCTATCGGGCGCTGGGCGCGCCGGTGCCGCATTTCTCGCACCTGCCGATGATCCTCGACGAGGAGGGCAACAAGCTCTCCAAGCGCACCGGCGCGGCCGACGTCATGCAGTACCGCGACGCCGGTTATCTGCCGCACGCGCTGCTGAATTATCTGGTCCGCCTGGGCTGGTCGCACGGCGACCAGGAGATCTTCTCGATCGAGGAGATGACCCGTTTGTTCGAGCTCAAGGACGTCAATTCCAAGGCCTCGCGCCTGGACTCGGCCAAGCTGGGCTGGCTCAACCAGCAGTACCTCAAGAGCGACGACCCGGTGGCGGTCGGCAAGCACCTGGAATGGCATTTGCTCGACAACGGCTACGACCTGGCCAGCGGCCCGGCCCCGGCCGACGTGGTGATCGCCCTGCGCGACCGCGTGCAGACCCTCAAGGACATGGCCGAGCGAGCATCGGTCTGGTACCGGCCGCTGACCGAGTACGACGATGCGGCGGTCGCCAAGCATCTGACCGCGAATGCCCGCGCGCCGCTGGCCGAAGCCCGCACCCGCCTGGGCCAGCTCAGCGCCTGGACCGCCGAGACCGTGTCGGCGGCCCTGCACGAGACCGCCGAAGCCCTGGCCATCGGCATGGGCAAGGTCGCCCAGCCGCTGCGGGTGGCGATCACCGGCACCCAGGTCAGCCCGGACATTTCGCATACGGTGTACCTGGCCGGCCAGGCCCAGGCCTTGCAACGCATCGACGCCGCCCTCACTAAACTCCCTGCGTAGGAAGCATCGCGCCGCGATAATGGAGTCCGCCATGAGCACCAGCCACGCCTGTACCGACCCCCAGCACCACGTCCACGACGGCAACGCCTTCGTGCAGGAGGTGGAGCGGGCCTGCGAACAGCGCGGCTTGCGGCTGACTCCCATCCGCGCCCATGCCCTGCGTCTGATCGCCGACGCCGGCAAGCCGATGAAGGCCTACGATCTGCTCGACCAGATGAAGGCCACCCACGACGCCGCCGCGCCGCCGACGATCTACCGCGCCCTGGATTTCCTGCTCGAGCACGGCTTCATCCACAAGCTCGCCTCGATCAACGCCTACGTCGGCTGCCATCACCCGGGCGGCGCCCAGCACGCGGTGCCGTTCCTGATCTGCGACAGCTGCCAATCGGCGACCGAATTGGAAGACGAGCGCATCGTCGACCTGCTCGAAGGCCGCGCCCGCGCGCTCGGCTTCGTGCCGCAGGCGCAAACCCTGGAAGTGCACGGCATGTGCGCCGATTGCGTGCAGGCGAAGGCTTGATTTCGTTGCGTGACCGCGTGATTCCGTGACCGCGTGATTTCGCAGGTCCAGCGCCTGCGACAACCGCTTATGAAGATCGCCCCCTTTGCAAAGGGGGCTGCGCCCTGTCTGAGCAGGAAGTCAGGTTAGCGGTGATTGGCGCGGGGGATTTGCTCTTGCTGGGCAGCTTCATCGTTGCGGTTGGCTCGAGAGCAAATCCCCCCTCATCCCCCTTTTTCAAAGGGGGGACGCTATGCCTCCGACGATTCGCCCGTTCGAAAGTTCGCCCCCTTTGGAAAAGGGGGCGGCGTCCGATGTCGTTTGAGGTCGGGTGAGATTCGCTGGCGCGGGGGATTTAGCTTCAGGTCGCGGCGACCGACGAAGCGAAAGCAAATCTTCCTAACCCCTTTTCCAATAAGGGGACAACTCATGCCTTCGCCGGCGCTAATCCCGTCATGACCGGTTTCGCTTCGCGGATCGGCAGGTTCGCCACCGCCGCCAGCAAGGCGAGCACGATGTCGGCGTACCACATCCAGGTGTAGTCGCCGAACTCCGCCATCGCGATGCCGCCGAACCAGGCGCCGAAGAAGCCGCCGATCTGGTGCGAGAACAAGGTCAGGCCGAACAAGGTGCCCAGGTAACGCGGCCCGAACAGTTTGCCGACCAGGCCCGCGGTCGGCGGCACCGTCGCCAGCCAGGTCAGGCCCAGGCCGGCCGCGAACAGGTAGAAGGTCAACGGCGTCGGCGGCGAGATCAGATAGATCGCGATCATCGCCGCGCGGCTGGCGTACATCAGCGCGAGCAGGTGTTTCATGCGGTAGCGCTGGCCGAGCCAGCCGGCGGCCAGGCTGCCGGCGATGTTGAACAAACCGATCAGCGCCAACGACACCGCCGAGACGTTGTCGGACAAACCGCACAGGGCGATTTCGCCGGGCAGATGGGTGACCAGGAAGGCGATGTGGAAGCCGCAGGTGAAAAAGCCCACGTGCAGCATCCAATAACTCGGGTCGCGCAAAGCGACTCGCAGTTGCGCGCGCAGGCCGATCTCGGCCGCGGGCGCGGCGGCGATGCTTCCGGGGGCAACGGCGGCGGTACGGCGCCGCAACGGCCACGCCAAGGGCAGGGTCGCGATGGCGGCGACGGCCAGCGTCCACATCGCCATCATCCAGCCCGAGGCGGCGATCACCGCCTGCACCAGCGGCGCGAACACGAACTGGCCGAGCGAACCGCCGGCGTTGATGAAACCGGCCGCCATCGAGCGCTTTTCCGCCGGCAAACGTTGCGCGGTGGCGCCGATCAGGATCGAGAAACTGCCGGCGCCGGCACCCGCGGCGCCGAGCAGGCCGAGCGTGACCATCAAGCCCCATTGCGACGACACGAACGGCGTCAGCCCCATGCCGGCGATCAACAGCACGCCGCCGAATACGAGCACGCGCCCCGGCCCGCGTTGATCGGCCAGCGCGCCGAACACCGGTTGCACCGCGCCCCAGACGAACTGACCGATCGCCAGGGCGAAACTGATCTCGGCGATGCCGAGCCCGGTGCTCTGGCCGATCGGTTTGACGAACAAGCCCTGCGACTGACGGATGCCCATGGTGATCATCAGCATCGCGGTGGCGGCGAGCAGCAACGGCCAATAGGACGCGGTCTTGATCGTGGGCGGAGAGGAAGTCGTGCTCATGGGGTTCTCGGCGGCAGAGGAACTGCGGGGAGGGAGGGGGCGAGCGTGGTTTCGAGTGCGGCAGACTTCAGGGCGTTGCAGGCGAATGCAGTCGCTGGACTGTTCGCAATGACTCCGGTGCAGGGCGAAGTAAAGCCGAGTCCGCTCTCGCGCAGTGGCGACCGCCAGTTCGCGGCATCGCCTCAGCCTGTGGCGATGCCGCGCAGCTTGCATGCGCGTCGTTGCAGGCCGACGCTCGTGTGTTGTTCTCGTCATTCCCGCGAAGGCGGGAATCCAGAGACCGCAAGCGTTCTCGCACGATAGGTTTCGAACATCCGGTTCCGCCCGGGCAGAACGCAGTGCGCTCTCGCCGGAACGACACAAACAACCCAGGCCGGATCGTTCGTATCGGCCCGTTCACGGCGCGTCGTCCTGCAACTGCGCGATCGCGCGGTCCAACTGCGCATGCAAAGCGGCGACGCCTTCGGCGCCCAGGCCTTGATCGATCCGGTCCTGCGCCTGCCGCCATAGCGGTTGCGCGCGTTCGATCACCCGCCGGCCTTCGTCGGTGATGCGCAGGCGGCGCTGGCGTGCATCCAGGCCGGGCACGCTCTCGATCCAGTTCGATTCGATCAGCGGCTTGAGGTCGCGGCTCAGGGTGCTGCGGTCCATGCCGAGCTCGCGGGCGATTTCGCCGAGCGGACGGCCCTGGCCGCCAGTGCGGCGCAAGATCGAATATTGGTTGAGGTTGATCCCGGCCGGCGCCAAGGCCTGGTCGTAGCGCTGGCTCATCAGCCGCGCCAGCTTGCGCATGCGGAAGCAGGTGCAGACGCTCTGGGTCGGGGCGGCGACAGGTTCGTTTCCGGGGTTCACTAGGTGTATATACACCTATTTGCTCCTCTACCGCAAACGCCGACACGAGGTCGGCGTCTGGGCCACGGGGAAGCGTCATGTCACTTGGAGAGAGATCGTCGAGCGCCCCGAAGTCAGGCGGTGCCGATTGACGAACGCACCGGTCAGAAGAACACCCGCACGCCGAAATCGACGCCGCGGCCGGGCAACACCACGCTGTCCTTGAGGAAGGAGGTGTGCACCCGCGCTTCCTGGTCGGTCAGGTTGCTGCCGTTGAGGAAGACCTCGTAACCCAGGTTGCCCGCGTCCCAGTGGTAGGCCAGGTGGGCGTCGACGAGGGTGTAGCCGTCGGTCGGGGTTTCGTTGGCCGCGACCTTGTCCTGCTTCATGTAGCGGGTCGCGCCGAGCGATGCGCGCCAGGAGTCGGCGTCCCAGCGCAATTCGCCGCCGACGCGGCCGGGGGCGATGCGCGGCAGGTTGCCGCCGTTGTCGAGCTTGGCGCGCACGCTGTCGCCGAACACGCGCACGTCGAACTTACCGGCGTCGCCGTCGAACAGGTGCGCGATCGCTTCGCCTTCGAAACCGGTGAACTTGGCGTCGGCCTGGCTCCACTGGCGCACCGGGCTGTCGTCTTCGATCTCGCCGGTGTCGAGCAGGTAGATGAAGCCGTCGAAGCGGGTCTGGTAGGCGGCGAGCTTGGCCTCGAATTTCGCGCCGTGGTAATGCACGCCCAGTTCGACCTGGTTGGCGCGCTCCTTGCGCAGATCGGCGTCGCCGATCTCGAACGAGGCGGTCGCCGCGTGCAGGCCGTGGGCGAACAATTCCTCTTCGGCCGGCGCGCGTTCGGCGCGGTCGAGGTTGAGGCTCAGGCGCCAGGCGTCGTTGAATTTCCACAGTGCGCCGGCCGACAGGCTGACCGGTGTGAAGTCGCGCTTGGCCGCGCCGAACGGCGAGCTTTCGATCTTGTCGACGCGCGCGCCGAGTTCGAGCTGCAGCGGGTCCCAGGTGCGCTGTTCGGTGACGAACAAGCCGGCGGCGCGGGTCTTGGTCTTGGGCACGAAGGCCTCTTCGCCGATCGCCTGGAACTTGCGCTCGTAGCCCTGCACGCCGACCGCGCCGACCCAGCCGGCGAACGGCTTATGGGTCAGCTCCAGGCGGCCTTCGGTGGCGTCGCTGAGGAAGCGCGTGCCGACTTCGTCGCCTTCGAATTCGATGTGTTCGTATTCGGTGTTGGCCACGCTCGCGCGCAGGCCGCTGAAAATGCCGAAGGCCTGATTGATGCCGCCTTTCAGTTCGAAGCGGTTCTGCTTCATGTCGATGTGCACCGGCGCTTCGCCTTCGAGCGCATCGCCGGGTTCGCCGGGATTGCCGTAGCGGTCTTCGTAGCGCGCTGCGGAAAAGCCGAGGAAGCCCAGATCGCCGACCAACGAGGCGCCGAGCGCGCCGGTCTTGGTGTCGACGAAGCTGTTGCGCTGACGGCCGAGCGGGGTTTCGTAATCCTTGTTGTTGCGGTACACGCCGTCGGCATGCAGCACCAGGGCGCCGTCGGCGCCCATCGCATCGACGCGGGCCATGCCGGTGACGCCGTCGTTGACGGTGTCGTGGCGGATCTCGGCGCGGCCGGACACGGTTTCGTCGAGCGGGCGCTCGGCGATGCGGCCGTCGACCACGTTGACCACGCCGCCGATCGCGCCGCTGCCGTAGAGCAGGGTGGCCGGGCCCTTGAGCACTTCGATCTGGTCGGCGAGGAAGGGTTCGACGGTGACGTTGTGGTCCTGGCTGACGGTGGACACGTCCTGGCTGGCCAGGCCGCCGGTCAGCACGCCGACGCGCGGGCCTTCCAGGCCGCGGATGATGGGGCGGCCGACGCCGGCGCCGAAGTTGGAGCTCTGCACGCCGGGCAGCTTGCCGATGGTCTCGCCGAGGGTGGTGCCGCGCGCTTCGTCGAGCTTCTCGCCGGCCAGCACTTCGACCGGCTGGGCCAGTTCCTCGGAGCTGGACTGCAGCGGGGTGGCTGTGACGACAACGGCGTCGAGGCTGGTAGCCTTGTCGTGGCGGGTGTCGCTGGCGGTGCCCCCAGGCGGCTCCTGGGCATTGGCCTGGGCTGTGGCCAGCGCGGCCGGCAGGGCCAGGGTAAGGGCGATGGTGAGCGCGCTGCGACGTGCGCCGAGGAATGAACGGATGGGCTTGGGCATGATGAACCGGCTGACGATGAACTGGCGGGGGATGGTGAAATGTTATAAAGTAACGTTTACCGATTGACAACCATCCCAGAAGTCATCCCCCCATGTCTTCATTGCTACGCGGCTTAATCGACCGGATCGGCGCCTTCGGCTCGCTGGCCTGCGCCATTCATTGCGCAGCGCTGCCGCTGCTGATAGCTGTGTTGCCCTCGTTGGGCTTCGCCGGTTGGTTCGACGACGGCTTCGAACTGGCCTTCGTCATCTTCGCCACCATGCTCGGCACCGCCAGCCTGATCTCCGGCTATCGCCGCCACCACGCCGTGCGCGCGCTGTCGCTGTTGGTTCCGGGCTTGAGCGTGCTGTGGATCGGCGTGTTGTACCCGCCGCTGCACGGCTCGACCCTGCCGCACGCCATCGCCATGACCTTCGGCGGCACCCTGGTCGGCCTGGCCCACTTGGCCAACCTGCGCCTGAACCACAGCCACGTCCACGACGCCAGCTGCGCTCACTGAGCGCCCACAGGAGCGGCTGCGGACGCCTCGGATCGACGCTTGTGCTAGGCTTCGCAGCCTCGCGCGCGGCCGCGCAGCGCCGGACACCGGGCCTCGGCCCCCGGCGAAATCGCCTGCAGCCTGCGCGGACCACCATTCGATTCAACTGTAGAACGTCTTAATTAGGAGCACGACCATGGGTAAAGGCGACCGCAAGACCGCCAAGGGCAAGCGCTACAACTCCAGCTACGGCAACGCCCGCAAGGCCGTGAGCAAGGCGACCGGCACCGCCGCCGCGCCGGCAGCGAAGAAGACCGCCGTCAAGAGCGCGACCAAGGCACCGGCCAAGAAGGTCGTGGCCAAGAAGACCGCTGCCAAGGAATAAGCCGGCCCGGCGCCGACGCTGTTCGAGAAAGCCCCGCATCGCGGGGCTTTTTTTTGTCCTTTCTTTGCCGACGAAGGCCCGGGCGACGGGGCGGCGCAAGCCCATCGCAACGGGTTTTCCGCGCCGCGCTTATGCCAACGGACACACACAGACAAGATGTAATTTTTTCATTAAGATGCGCGCGTTCCCGAGGAAGGGAACGGTCATCACATTTCGAAGGATCAAGGGGATTTATGAAGAAGCAACTCGCGCTGGCGCTTGCGCTGGCCATGGCCTCGTCTGCGGCCGCCGCTGCCGACGGCCTGAGCTACACCCATGTCGAAGCCGGCTACTCGGTGCAGAAGATCGAACTGGTCACCGTCGACGAAGACCTCGATATCGAGGACCCGAAGGCCGCTGGCGGTTACATCGCCGGTTCGGTCGCGTTGAACGATGCCATGCACCTGTTCGGCGGCTACCGCCAGGGCAGCGACGATATCGAAGTCAGCTACGCCGGCAGCTACCTCGGCGAAGTCGACATCGACTCCACCCAGTACCAGATCGGCCTGGGCTACCACCACACGCTGTCCGACCGCGTCGACTGGACCGGTGAGCTGAGCTACCTGCGCACCGAAATCGACGTCGAAGACGAAGAAGCCGTCGAAGGCGACGACTACCGCGCTTCGCTCGGCCTGCGCGGCGACCTGGCGGCGAACTTCGAAGGCTGGATCAAGGCCAACTACACCGACGGCGACGTCTACGACGGCGAATTCAGCGGCACGATCGGCGCACTGGTCAAGTTCAACGAGACCTGGGGCATCGTCGGCGAAGCCGAATTCGGCGACAAGAACAGCCAGTTCAACCTGGGCGTGCGCGCCAGCTTCTAAGCGGGCTCGTACGTGCGATAGCGGAAGCCCGGCGCAAGCCGGGCTTCTGCGTTTCAGCGGTCTTGCCATCGCAGTGGCGATGCCGCAGATGTAATTGGCACAGATGTAACTGGCGCGGATGTAACTGATGCGAATGCAACCGCCGCGAATGCCGATGCCGCGAACGTCCCGCGTTCGCGGCCGGCCTTACGACTTCTGCGCCAGCTTCTCGACCGCACTCCACACCCGCAGCAGATTGCCGCCGAGCACCTTGCGGATGGTTTCGTCGGAGTGGCCGCGCGCCTTCAGGCCCTCGATCAGATTCGGATAATCGGCGACCGACTTCAGGCCTTCCGGCAGGGCGCCGCTGACGCCGTCGAAATCCGAGCCGATGCCGACATGATCGGCGCCCAGCAGCTTGATGCCGTAGTCGATCTGGTTCAGCACCGCATCGATTTTGACCGCGCGCGGCGGGTGCGATTTCTCCCAGGCCTGGTCGAAGGATTCCTGAGACTGCACGGTTTCGCCGCGTGCGCGGGCGGCGGCCTGTTCCTTTTCGAACTTGGCGTTGGCGTCGAAATAACCCTGAGTATCGGCCGCCGAGGCCGGGTCGACGAAGGCGTTGCCGAACACGATCTGGACCACGCCGCCCTTCGCCGCGACCGCCTTGGCGAGCTCGTCGCTGAGGTTGCGCTCGAAGCCCGGGGTGAAATGGCGCAGGCCGGAATGGCTGGCGATCACCGGCGCCTTGCTGCGCGCGAGCACGTCGAGAACGGCGTCGTCGGACAGATGCGAGACGTCGACCATGATGCCGAGCCTGTTCATTTCGTCGACGACCTGTTCGCCGAACGGGCTCAGGCCTTTCCACTTGCGGTGCTTGTCGTAGGACGAATCGCTGATGCGGTTGTCCTGGCCATGGGCGAGCGTGATGTAGCGCACGCCGCGGCCGTGGAAGCGCGCGAGCTGGGCGAGGTCGTCGCCGATCGGCGCGCCGTTCTCCATGCCGAGCGCGAGCAGCACCCGTTGGCCGCGTTCGTGCAGGCGTTCAAGGTCGGCCGGCGAACGCAGCAGGGCGAACTTGTCCGGATGGCGGCCGATCATCGCCTCGACCGCGTCGATCTGGGTGTGCGCGGTCTGCTGCGCGGTGCCGGCGGCGTCTTCGCCGGGCGAGGTGTAGATCGACATGAAGGCGACGTCGAGCCCGCCCTGGCGCGCGCGCGGATAGTCGAACTCGACCTTGGGCGTGTCGACGCCGAGGTCGTTCCAGTGCCGCAGCAGTCCGCTCGGCGCGTCGATATGGGTGTCGACGATGATCGCGTCCTGGGCGAAGCGCTGGCCCGCGCTCAGAGGCTGGTCGGCGAGCGCGAAAGGCGGCGACAGGAGCAGGGCAAGAGCGAGAACGGTCCGCACGGTACCTCCAGGTGGGCAGCGAAGACGGCGTAATGCCGCATCGGGCAGCCAGCCTACAACAGCGCGCCGCGGCTGCCTTGCGGCGGCGCAGCGTATACGCAGAATCATCGATGCCAGCTCGTGGCTACGCGGTTGCGCTGCTTGCAAGGGTAGGAGCGGCGCGAGCCGCGACCGTCCACAGTCCGATCGTTGCGTCGAAGGGTTCGGGCGAAAGCGATCAGCATCGGCTCTAGCCGATCGTATCAACCAACCGCCGCCCACCCGCGAACACGCGCTGCGCCAGACCGCCGCCGAGCCAGTAACACAGCTCCGAGGGATGGCCGATGCGCCACTGCACGAAATCGGCACGCGCGCCGACCCGCAGCACGCCGCGATCGGCCAGGCCGAGGGCGCGCGCCGCATGCACGGTCGCGCCGCGCAGGGCTTCTTCCGGGGTCAGGCGGAAATGCGTGCACGACAGCTGCATGGCCTGGCGCATCGACAGCAAGGGCGAGGTGCCGGGGTTGCAGTCGGTCGCCACCGCCATCGCCACGCCGTGTTCGCGGAAGGCGTCGAGCGGTGGCAGCTTGGTCTCGCGCAAGACATGGAACGCGCCCGGCAGCAGCACCGCGACCGTGCCGTGCGCGGCCATCGCACGCACGCTGTCGAGCGAGGTGTGTTCGACATGATCGGCCGACAGGCCGTCGAAACTCGCGGCCAGGGCGGCGCCGCCGAGATCGCTGAGCTGGTCGGCGTGCAGCTTGACCGGCAGGCCGAGCGAGCGCGCGGCCTCGAACACGCGGCGGGTCTGCCCGGGGCTGAAGCCGATGCCTTCGCAGAACGCGTCGACTGCGTCGATCAGGCCTTCGGCGTGCAGGCGCGGCATCCACGCGCAGACCGCGTCGATGTAATCGTCGGCGCGCCCGGCGTACTCGGGCGGCAGGGCATGCGCGGCCAGATAGGTCGCGCGCACCTCGACGCCGAGGGCATCGCCGACCGCACGAGCGACCCGCAGCATCTTGCGCTCGTTGTCGTAGTCCAGGCCGTAGCCGGACTTGATTTCCAGGGTGGTGGCGCCGTCGGCGAGCAGGGCGCGGGCGCGCGGCAGCGACTGGCGCAGCAATTCGGCTTCGTCGGCGGCGCGGGTCGCGCGCACGCTGGACACGATGCCGCCGCCGGCGCGGGCGATTTCTTCGTAACTCGCGCCCTGCAGGCGCTGCTCGAACTCGCGCGCGCGGTCGCCGGCGAAGACCAGGTGGGTGTGGCAGTCGACCAAGCCCGGGGTGATCCAGCCGTCGGCTTCGATCACGCTTTCGGCCAGGCTCGCCGGGTCGGCGCCGAGCGCGCTGCGCGGGCCGATGTGGGCGATGCGGCCGTCGCGCCAGGCCAGGGCGGCGTCGGCGATCTCGCCGTAGCCTTGCGCGGCGTCGAGGGTGGCCAGCGAGGCGCCGACGATGAGGCCGTCGTAGCGGCCGCCGCCGGCAGGATGGGATGCGGTGCTCATGGGCCGATTCTACATGGGCGATTCTGCCCGGCCGATTTCAGCCAGCCGACCATAGCCAGCCGATCCTGGCCGCCGCGCCGCGCCGCGCCGCGCCGCGTCGCGACGGTCGCATCGCGCGCCCGCGCAGGCGAGAATGCGCACATGACCACCTCAGACCAAGCCGCTCTCTGGACGCCCGCCGGCTGGCGCCGCGACGACACCATCATCGAACGCATCGTGCCGGGCATCGCCAACCTGCATTCGCATGCCTTCCAGCGCGCGATGGCCGGCATGGCCGAGCGCCAGAGCGACCCCAGGGACAGTTTCTGGACCTGGCGCGAGACCATGTACCGCTTCGCCGGGCGCTTCACACCGGAGTCGCTGCACGCGGTCGCCAGCCAGCTGTATGTCGAGATGCTCGAAGCCGGCTACACCACGGTCTGCGAATTCCACTATCTGCACCACGCCCCGGACGGCCGTCCTTATGCCGACCCGGCGGCGATGTCGCGCGCCCTGATCCAGGCCGCGCGCGAAACCGGCATCCGCATGACCCTGCTGCCGGTGCTGTACATGACCGGCGGTTTCGACGAACGCCCGCTCGGCGAGCGCCAGCGCCGTTTCGGCCATGAAGTCGATGCTTATCTGCGTTTGCTCGACACCTTGCGCAGCGAGTCCGATGAACTGCTGAAGGTCGGTTGCTGCCTGCACAGCCTGCGCGCGGTGCCGCCGTCGCCGATGCGCGAGGTGCTGGCGGCGTTGCCGGACGACAGCCGCGTGCACGTGCACATCGCCGAACAGGTCGCCGAAGTCGAGGACTGCCTGGCGATTCGCAAGGCGCGGCCGGTGCGCTGGTTGCTCGATCATGCCGAAGTCGACGAACGTTGGACCCTGGTGCACGCGACCCATCTCGATGCCGGTGAAGTGCAGGGCATCGCCGACAGCGGCGCGACCGTGGCGATCTGCACCACCACCGAGGCCAATCTCGGCGACGGTCTGTTCCCGCTGCGCGATTACCTCGACGCCGGCGGCGCCTGGGGCGTGGGTTCGGATTCGCATATCTCGGTATCGCCGGTCGAGGAACTGCGTTGGCTCGAATACGGCCAGCGCCTGATCACGCGCCGCCGCAACATCGCGGTCGGCACGCATTCGACCAGCGTCGGCGAGACCTTGCTGCGCGGCGTGGTCGCGAGCGCCGAGCGCTCGACCGGCTTCGATGCGATCAGCCTGGCCGGCGATTTCCTCACCCTCGACCGCGACGCCCCGGCCTTCGCCGGCGCGACCGATGAGGATTACATCGACCGCTGGTTGTTCAGCGGCAACCGCAATCTGGTGCGCGAGGTCCATGTCGGCGGCCGCCAGGTCGTCGCCGAAGGCCGTCATCGCGATCGCGACGCGGTCGCCGCGCGTTACGGACGGACCTTGCGGGCTTTGCTCGCGGATTGAGCGATGTTCTGATCGATGTGCCCGTGCCCGTGCCCGTGCCCGTGCCTGTGCGATCGGGCGCGGCCGCGATGTGCGCTCAGGCCGGTGCGAACAGATCGTCGATCGGCACCCGTCGAGGCAGCACGCCTTCGAGGGTCAACAGGAACTCCTTGGTCGGCAAGCCACCGCCGAAACCGGTCAGGCTGCCGTCGGAGCCGATCACGCGATGGCAGGGCAGCACGATCGGCAGCGGATTGCGGCCATTGGCCGCGCCGACCGCACGCGTCGCGGTCGGTTGGCCGATATGGCGGGCCATCTGCGCATAGCTCCAGGTCTCGCCCCAGCGGATCTGCATCAGCGTGCGCCACACCTGCAATTGGAACGGCGTCCCGTGCGGCGCCAGCGGCAGATCGAATTCCTGGCGCGTGCCGGCGAAGTATTCGCCGAGTTGCTTGCGTGTTTCGAGCAGCACGCCGTTATCGCCCTCGTGCCAATCGGCGCCGCGCTTGACCGGATGCCAGGGCGCTTCGAACTCGATCACACGCAGGCCGTCGTCGGCGCTGGCGAGCAGCAATTGGCCGACCGGGCTGTCGATGTGCTGGAACGTGATCATGCGGCTTTCCGGGGTTTCTTCGTGGCGCGTGCGGGTGCCGCGACCGGTTGAGCAGTGTCGCCGAGAGCCTGACTGATCGGCACCGGCATGCTGTCGCGCCAGACGTGGATCACCGCATAGGCCCGCCACGGACGCCAGGCTTCGGCGCGCGCGTTGAGTGCCTTCGCGCTCATCCGCACGCCGTCTTCGGGCACCGCTTTCTGCAGCACGAGGTCGTCGGCCGGGAACGCATCGGGGTGGCCGAGCGCGCGCATCGCGACGTAGTGCGCGGTCCACGGGCCGATGCCGGGCAGGGCGACCCAGCGAGCGACGAAATCGTCGAGGGTGCGTTCGGCGCGGAAATCGACCCGGCCTTCGAGCAAGGCGCGTGCCACCGTGCGCACGGTATCGGCGCGGGCGCGGGTCAGCCCGATCTGGGTGAGATCGGCATCGGCCAAGGCTTCCGGCGTCGGGAACAGATGTTCGAGGCCGGCGGCGAAGGGCTTGGGCAGGGCCTGGCCGAATTGCTGTGCGAGCCGCGTCGCCAGGGTGCGCGCGGCGGCGACGCTGACCTGTTGGCCGAGAATCGCGCGCACCGAGATCTCGAAACCGTCCCAGCCGCTCGGCAGGCGCAGGCCCGGGCGTTTCGCCAGCAAGGGCTTGAGGCGCGGATCGACCGAGAGCGCCGCGGCGATCGCGTTCGGATCGGCGTCGAGATCGAACATGCGGCGCAGGCGATTGGTGATTTCGAGCAGACGCGCCGGCTTCGGCCCGTGCAGTTCGAGCTTCAGTGCGTGCTCGCCGCCGCGCCAGGCGCTGACGCGCAGCCAGCCGGGCGCTTCGATCGGCCCGATTACCCGGCTGTAACTGTGCGCGTCGACCACTTCGACGCCGGGCAGGGCGCGGCCGCGCAGGAAGTCGAGCATCGCCGCGAAGTCGTAGGGCGGGCGATAGCCCAGGCGCAGAGTCAGGGTATTGCCGTCGCCGTCGGGGCTTTCGTTCGGGCGCCGGCGCAGGTCGCGCGGTGCCATCCGGTAGGCCTCGCGGAAGGTGGTGTTGAAACGGCGCAGGCTGCCGAAGCCGGCGGCCATCGCGACCTCGGTGATCGGCAGACGGGTTTCGGTCAGCAGTTGCTTGGCGAACAACAACCGCCGCGTGCCGTGCACGCCGATCGGAGGCGCGCCGAGGCGTTCGACGAACAAGCGCCGCAACTGGCGTTCGCCGACGCCGACGCGTTCGGCCAAGGCGGCCAGCGGCTGATCGGCCAGCAAGCCTTCGTCGATCAGCTTGAGCGCACGCGCCACCGCGGCGTCGCCGCGGCGCCATGCGCCTTCGCCCGGCGATAACTCCGGACGACAGCGCAGACAGGGCCGGAAACCGGCGGCTTCCGCGGCCGCGGCATGGCCGTAATAGACCACGTTCTCGCGCTTGGCCGCGGGCGCCGGGCAGACCGGCCGGCAATAGATGCCGGTGCTGGTGACGGCGGTGAAGAACAGGCCGTCGAAGCGCGGATCGCGGCTGAAGCGTGCCTGTTCGCAGACGCGCCAATGCGGCAGCGAGGCGGTCGGGGCGGGGGTGATGGGGGCGTCCATGAAGCAAGGCTAGCACCGGCGAGGGGGCGGGACTCGCCGGATTCGGACATGAATGCTGGAAGGAGTGTTCTTGTCTTGTGGGGCCGATATACGGGGTTGGTCGGTCGCTGGCTTTGGCTTGAGGGTGGGAGGGGCGTGAGCCGCGAGCACGGGGTATCCAGCTGACGCGGTCCAGTTGCCCGATGCTGTCGTAGTAGCTCTAGCTCTATGTCCTAGTTCTAGTCCTAGCTGTTGCTGTTGCTGTGCGTCGCCACGTATTCGCGAAGGCTAAAGAAGACCCGGAGGGCGGCGCGCATGGATGCGCGCCGTTTTTCATCGGGACAGGGATGTCCCGTATGAAAAATTCCTGCGGAGGCGCCGCTCGTGCGGGCTTGTGATTCAAAGAAAAGCATTTTTCTTTGGTTACCTTTCTTTTGTTGCTTATGACAAAAGAAAGTAACCCGCCGCTTTAGTGGCGGAAGCTTTTGGCGTTTGATTTAGATATTGATCTTGCTTGAGTGAGGCGCCGCAAGACCGCCACAGCGTGGTCGCGACTTGCGCCGCTCCTACCCTGACGGGCTGCGGCCGGCATCGATGCGAAACTGATGCGACGCGGTCGCGACTTGCGTCGCTCCTACAGGGGAAGGATTCGCGACGCTTTCTTCTTCAAGCAAGAGCAGAGCTTCCGCCCGCTACGCGGCCGGGTTACTTTCTTTTGCTAAGCCCAAAAGAAAGGTAACCAAAGAAA
>NZ_JBQEOE010000033.1:29237-67902 GCF_052045105.1 Lysobacter sp. 22409
ATTTTCCGATAAGACATCCTTGTCTTATCGGAAAACGGCGCACGTCCTGTGCGCCGCCCTCCGGGTCTCCACTTGACCGGCAAAGCGGCAAAGCAGATCAAAATCTCGGCAACGGCAACGGCAACGGCAACGGCAACGGCAACGGCGAGCGCGATTGCCGGGACTTGGTTTTAGGGTAGGAGCGGCGCGAGCCGCGACCGAGAGGCTTCGATCTCGCGGCGCTGCCGTCTGTCGCTATTGTAGAAGCCGCGCCCTACTGGATTTCCTTCGGTCATAAGCCGCGACCCCGCAGAGGCGCTGTCGGCTCGGCGTGCTGCGGCTCCCGCTCGGTCCGTGCCGCGCTCGCGCTCAGGGTTCCCGCAACGCCGGCAGCAGCGGGGCGATATCGCCGTCGTTGTGCGCGGCAGGGATGCCGATCAGGCGCGCCAGCAACGGGTACACATCGACGTTGTCGATCGCCGGAATCGTCGCGCCACGTTTGAAGGCGGGGCCGCGGGCGACGAAGATCGCGCGCATCGACGGCAGGGCGGGGTCGAAGCCGTGCGAGCCTCGCGTTTGCCCGAGGCCGTCCTTGGGCAGTTTCTCGCGTTCGATCGCATCCCAGCCTTCGTGCATCTGGCAGACGATCGGCGGGACCCGCGGGTGGCTGCCGTAATGCCAATGCTCGGGCAGTTCGGCCTTGCGCCAGCAGTCGTAGGTCACATGAGGGCCGAGCAGGCGTTGTTCGACTTCGGCTTCGTGGCCGCGGTTGGGGCTGATGCCGATCGACTGGCCGAGCGAAGTCACCACCGCTTGTTCCGGGGTGACCATGTCTTCGACCGCGATGCGCTGGCCCGGGGCGACTTCGGCCATGCCGTGATCGGATACCAGGACGATGTTGACCTGGTCGAGTTGCTTGCGTGCGGCCAGGCCGTCGAGCAGGCGGCCGATGGCGGCGTCGATGCGGGCCAGGGCCTCGCGCACTTGCGGGGAGTTCGGGCCGTGGTCGTGGCCTTCGTGGTCGAGGGCGTCGAAGTACAGGGTCGCCACGTGCGGGCGCGTCGAGGCGGGTTCGCCGAGCCAGGCCAGCACTTCGTCGACGCGGGCGTTCTCGTCGATGGCGGCGTCGAACGGGCGCCAGCGGTTCGGGCGCAGGCCGTGGATCGGCGCTTCGCTGCCGGGCCAGAACAGGGTCGCGCTGCGCAGGCCGGCTTTTTGTGCGCCGATCCAGATCGGCTCGCCGCCGTTCCACCAGCGCGTTTCGCCGACGGCGTCGCGGTCGGAAATCTTGAAGCGCCCCAGTTGTTCGTCGCTCATGCTGTTGTGGACGACGCCGTGGTGGTCGGGACGCAGACCGGTGACCAGGGTGTAGTGGTTCGGGAAGGTCAGCGATGGGTACGACGGGGTCATCCACTGCGCGCGCACGCCTTCGCCGGCGAAGCGTTCGATCTGCGGGGTCAGGCCGAGCTCGAAATAGCTCGCGCGGAAACCGTCGATCGAGATCAGCAGCAGCGGGGTATCGGCCGGCGGCGCCACGCGGGTCGGCGGAGCGCAGGCGGCGAGGACGAGAACGAGCAGGGCGGACGCAGCCGCGGAAAGAATCGAACGCATCGCGACATGATAGCGGCAGCCGGTTGCCGACCGATGTCAGGCCGGCGGCGAGGGCGGCCGTGCGGCGAGCGGCCACAGTCGGCATGGCTTGGGCATGGCTTTGGGCACGATGTTGGGTATCACCCTCGGCATGACTTCCGTCGCTGGCGGGCCGGACGGGGCGGGTCGATAGTGGGGCCCGCCCGCCACCGAGTCGCCGCCATGCGCCCTGTCGTCCGCGCCGCCCGCTTGTCCCTGCCGTTGTCGTTCGCGTTGATCGCGGTAGCGGCCGCGGCGCAGACGCCGCCGAAGCCGCTGCCGGTGGCGCCGCTCAGCGACGACGAATGCGCGGTGTGGGCGCGCGAACTCAGTTTCGCCGCCTCGATCGCCGAGCACGATGCCAAGGCCTTCGCCGCGCATCTGCACGAGCAGGCGGCGTTCGGTTCGGGCAGCCCGCAACCGACCCGCGGCCGCGACGAGATCGCCCAGCGTTGGGCCGGCCTGATCGAGGGCAAGACTCTGCGCCTGCGCTGGTACCCGACCCGGGTCACGATCGGCGGCGCGCGCGATGTCGCCTGGTCGACCGGGCCGGCGCTGTACCAGAAGCTCGAACCCGGGGCCGAGCCGCGTTATTTGATCGGTGCTTATCAGTCGGTCTGGCACCGCGGCCAGGACGGGGTCTGGCGGGTGTTGTTCGACGACGGCCTGGTTCCGCGGCCGGCCACCGAGGCCGAGGCCATGGCCTTTCAGAACGGCCGCCGCGAGGCTTGTCCGCGAGGCTGACACGCGCCTAAACGGCCGGCGCCCGGGCAGGTTCCCGCGCCGCGGCGGAGGCGTATCGTGGCTTGGCACACTAGTCGAAACTCGTATCGAAGCCCGTGCCCGTTCACAGGAGCTGCCCATGAAACGTCTGATGTTCGCTGCGCTGCTGAGCGCTTTCGCGTTCGCAGCGACCGCGCAAACCACCGCCGCGCAGCTCGATGCCCAGGTCGAGGCGAAGGCTTCCGTGCCCGCCGTCGCTGAAATCGATGCCCGGGCCGACACCCGCCTCGTGGCGAAGACCGAGCAGCGCAAACACGACCCGAATTGCCTGCGCCACACCGGCTCGCGCCTGCAGCCGCGCGGCAAGGACGGGTGCATCGGCGGCGCCGGCCGCAGTTACAGCCGCGACGACCTCGACCGCACCGGCGAAGTCGACGTAGGCGAAGCGCTGCGCAAGCTCGATCCGCGCCTGTACTGAGCGCCCGAGCGCAGCGCGGATGGCGCAACGGTTCCGGTCCGGACGAGAGTCCGGGCCGTCCTGAAGCCCGGCCTCGTGCCGGGCTTTTTTGTATGCACGATGCCCGGCCTCGTTCCGGGCTTTTTTGTGCGCGCCTGTCAGGTGCCGATGCCGTCGAGCAGGCGCTGCAACGAGGCCTCGTAGAAGCGGCGGAACTCGCGTTCGTCGTAACTGAAGCGGCCGGCGCGATACAACGCGATCAAACCGTGGGTGTGCGCCCACAAGCTCATCGCGATGTCCCAGGCATCGCCCGCACGCAGGCGGCCGGCCTGCTGCGCTTCGATCACCACATCGGCGACCACGTTCAAGGTCGGCGAACGGCGCGCGCGGAAATCCTCCGGGAACCTGCGCGCCTGTTCGCGCCGCATCGAGAACGCATGGTCGAACAGATGCGGATGGGCCAGGGCGTAGTCGAGGTAGATGCGTTGCACTGCGAGCAGGCGCGCAATCACGTCGCTGCCGTCGTTGCGCGCGCTCCAGTGGCGGGCGATCTCGTGGAAGCTGTCGTCGCTGATGCGTTGCAGCAGGGCTTCGCGGTTCGGGAAGTGGCGATAGATCGCCATCGGCGTGATGCCGACCGCCTTGGCGATGGCGCGCATGGTCACCGCGTCGACGCCGCCGCGCTCGAACAGGGCGCGGGCGGCGCGCAGGATGCGTTCGGCGGTGGCGGGCGCGCTCATGTATACAGCGTATACATTTTCCTGCCGATGCGGCAAATCGGGGCGGAATATGCGCTTGCCGGCGGCTGGCGGCGGTCGCGGCGCTGGCTAGGGCGCCGATCGCGGCGGGATAATTCTTATCTCTCAAGCAGATCGGAATAGCCATGTCCGCCGCCACCCGCAACGATCCCAGCCGCGTCGTCCGCGCCCCGCGCGGCAGCGAAAAGAGCTGCAAGTCCTGGCTCAGCGAAGCCGCGTTCCGCATGATCCAGAACAACCTCGACCCGGACGTGGCCGAGAACCCGGCCGAGTTGGTGGTCTACGGCGGCATCGGCCGCGCCGCGCGCGATTGGGAATCCTTCGATGCGATCCTCAAGTCGCTGCGCGAGCTCGACGACAGCGAAACCCTGCTGATCCAGTCGGGCAAGCCGGTCGGCATTTTCCGCACCCATGCCGACGCGCCGCGCGTGCTGTTGGCCAATTCCAACCTGGTGCCGCACTGGGCGACCTGGGAGCACTTCAACGAGCTCGATAAGAAGGGCTTGATGATGTATGGCCAGATGACCGCCGGCAGTTGGATCTACATCGGCTCGCAAGGCATCGTCCAGGGCACTTATGAAACCTTCGTCGAGATGGGCCGCCAGCATTACGGCGGCAGCCTGGTCGGCAAGTGGATCCTGACCGCGGGCCTGGGCGGCATGGGCGGCGCGCAGCCGTTGGCAGCCTCGTTGGCCGGCGCGTGCTCGCTCAACATCGAATGCAAGCAGAGCAGCATCGACATGCGCCTGCGTACGCGTTACGTCGACGAGCAGGCCACCGACCTCGACGACGCGCTCGCGCGCATCGCCAAGTACACCGCCGCCGGCGAAGCCAAGTCGATCGCCTTGCTCGGCAATGCCGCGCAAGTGCTGCCCGAGCTGGTGCGCCGCGGCGTGCGTCCGGACGCGGTTACCGACCAGACCAGCGCCCACGATCCGGTCCACGGCTACCTGCCGATCGGCTGGACGGTCGATAAGTGGCTGAGCGAACAGAAGAACAACCCCGAAGGCGTGCGCGACGCCGCCAAGAAGTCGATGCGCGTGCACGTCGAGGCGATGCTGGCGTTCCAGCAACAGGGCATTCCGACCTTCGACTACGGCAACAACATCCGCCAGATGGCGCAGGACGAAGGCTGCAGCAACGCCTTCGATTTCCCCGGCTTCGTGCCGGCCTACGTGCGGCCGCTGTTCTGCCGCGGCGTCGGCCCGTTCCGCTGGGTCGCGCTGAGCGGCGATCCCGAGGACATCTACAAGACCGACGCCAAGGTCAAGGAACTGATTCCCGACGACGAGCACCTGCACCGCTGGCTCGACATGGCGCGCGAGCGCATCAGCTTCCAGGGCTTGCCCGCACGCATCTGCTGGGTCGGCCTGGGCCTGCGCGACAAGCTCGGCCTGGCCTTCAACGAGATGGTGCGCAACGGCGAGTTGAAGGCGCCGGTGGTGATCGGCCGCGACCATCTCGACAGCGGCTCGGTGGCCTCGCCGAACCGCGAGACCGAAGCGATGAAGGACGGCAGCGACGCGGTCAGCGACTGGCCCCTGCTCAACGCCATGCTCAACGTCGCCGGTGGCGCGACCTGGGTCTCGCTGCACCACGGCGGCGGCGTGGGCATGGGGTATTCGCAGCACTCCGGCGTGGTCATCGTCTGCGACGGCAGCAAAGAAGCCGACCAGCGTATCGCCCGCGTGCTGTGGAACGACCCCGGCACCGGCGTCATGCGCCATGCCGATGCCGGCTACGAGATCGCCCAGCAGTGCGCCAAGGAGCGCGGGCTGAAGCTGCCGATGCTCTGATCGCCATCGATCGGCCCAGCCGATCGGGCAGGACGGAAAACGGCCCGGATTCCGGGCCGTTTTCGTTGCGGCCGCGCGGACTCAGTCCGGCTGTAGCCACTCGACTTCGAACAGATGCCGCTGGCCCGGAAAGGCCTCCTGCTCGGACACGGCCGGGCGAAATTCGCCGCGCATCTTCAGGGCCTGCGCCGAGCGACGCTCGATCTCGCCATTCAACAGCTGCCGGAGTTCGTTGTAGCGCGGATCGTAGTGACCATAGGACGGGTGCGATTCCCGGAGCACGCGGCCGGCGTGGAAATCCGCTTCCCAGCGCCGCCAGATCGCCCACTCTTCCTGGGCCAGGGCGAAGGTGCCCTCGTCGAACGGAGTCAGCACGAAGCTATCGGTGTAGGCGTATTCGTGCTCGTCGTAGACGCAGCTGAAGTGGAAGGGGCGGCCGCCGCAATCGGCGATGCCGCTGCGCGGCCCTTCCCAATACTCCCAGATCATGTGCACGCGTTCGTAGGCCATGTCGTCGCCGTGTCGGAGGAGTCGAGCGAAGGCCGGTGCGTCGTCGGTCTTCGCCATTGAGGCCATGATACGAGGCGGATCCGATGCGATGAACCCGCAGCGGCGCGCTATGCGGCCAGACCAGAACTCGCCGCTTGCAGCCTTTGCGATCGCCGCAGCGCACGACGCGCGAGCGGCCCGGTTCCCCGGGCCGTTCGTGATTCGCAGTCGGATTCGCGATGGCGGCGCCGGGCTGCGCTGTTCAGCCCGGGATCGTCGGCTCGACCAACCGCTCCAACAGGGTCAGCGACTCCTGCCAGCCGAGGTAGCACTGCTCGGCCGGGATCACGTCGGGGATGCCTTCCTGCACGATCTGCACATCGGTGCCGCAGGACACCGCGCGCAATGTGATCGTGGTCACCATGGTGCCGGGCAGGTTGGGGTCGTCGAAGCGGTCGTCGTGGACGATGCGTTCGTTCGCTACCAGCTCCAGATAGGTGCCGCCGAAAGCGTGGCTGCCGCCGCTCGAGAAATTGGTGAAGGCCATGCGGTACTTGCCGCCGACCCGCGCATCCAACTCGTGCACGGTGCAGGTGAAGCCGTCCGGCGGCAGCCATTTCGCCAAGGCGGCGGCATCGAGGAAGGCGCGGTAGATGCGCTCGGGCGGGGCGGTGAAAACGCGATGCAAACGGACGGTGCCGGTCATGGGTAATCTCCGTAACGAGGTGAAGCCCTCACTGTGTCCGACGAACGCGAGGGGCCTGGATCGACATTCGCATCGGATCGCCTCGCGGACGGCCGCGAGGCGGCGGCGCGCGGGTTCAGGTTGTAGCGCACAGGGCAGGGAAGAGGAAAGCCTGCGCTGTGTCGATCTGTAGTCCTGCGGTTCGTCGTACTGTTGTCACTGGCGTATCGGGCAGGTCGCCCTATCATCCGTCGGTGCGACCCAACAGGAGCACGCGATGAGTCAAGAACCCACAGCCGCCCTGGCCGAGCCGGTGCCGCACACGCTTTGGAGCGACCTGCGCGACGCCGTCCGCGGCACCGATGCGGACTACACCAAGATCCCCTTGCGGCGCGCGGTGTTCCTGCTCGCGGTGCCGATGGTGCTGGAGCTGGTGCTGGAGTCGACCTTCGCCGTGGTCGACATCTTCTTCGTCGCCAAGCTGGGGCCGTCGGCGGTGGCGACGGTGGGCCTGACCGAGAGTTATCTGTTCCTGCTGTATGCGCTGGCCATGGGCCTGGCGATGGCGGTGACCGCGGTGGTGGCGCGGCGCATCGGCGAGGGCAAACGCGAGGACGCGGCGATCACCGCGGTGCAGGCGATCTTCATCGCCGTGCTGGTGTCGTTGCTGCCGGCGCTGGCCGGCATCTTCTACGCCCAGGACCTGTTGCGGCTGATGGGCGCGGACGCCTGGAGCATCGAGCACGGCTATCGCTACACCCAATGGATGCTCGGCGGCAACGCGGTGATCATGCTGCTGTTCGTCATCAACGCGATCTTCCGCGGCGCCGGCGACGCGGCCATCGCGATGCGCGTGCTGTGGTTGTCGAACGGCCTCAATATCCTGCTGTGCCCGCTGCTGATCTTCGGCCTCGGGCCGGTGCCGGCGCTCGGCATCGAGGGCGCGGCCATCGCCACCAACATCGGCCGCGGCATCGGCGTGCTGTTTCAGCTGTGGGTGTTGTTCCGCGGCGGCAAGCACATCCGGGTGACGCTGGCGCAGTTCGTCTGGCGCGGCGCGATGCTGTGGAACATCGTGCGCACCTCGCTCGGCGGCGTCGGCCAGATGATCGTGGCGATGACCTCGTGGATCTTCCTGATGCGCATCCTGGCCAGCATCGGCAGCGAGGCCGTGGCCGGAGCGACCATCGCCATCCGCATCATGATGTTCACGATGATGCCGGCCTGGGGCATGTCCAACGCCGCCGCGACCCTGGTCGGCCAGAACCTCGGCGCCGGCCAGCCGGAGCGCGCCGAAGCCTCGGTGTGGCATATCGGCTGGTACAACATGGCCTACCTGGTCGTGGTGTCGGTGCTGTTCTTCCTCTTTCCGACGCAGTTGGTCGCGTTCTTCACCGACGACCCGCAGGTGGTGACGATCGGGGCCGAATGGCTGCGCATCCTGTCCTACTCGTTCTTCATCTACGGCTGGTGGATGGTGACGGTGCAGGCCTTCAACGGTGCCGGCGACACGATGACGCCGACCAAGATCAACGTAGTGTTTTTCTGGTTGATCCAGATTCCGCTGTCCTACGTGCTGGCGATCACCCTGGACTGGCAGCACTCGGGCGTGTTCTGGGGTGTGTTCGTTTCGGAGACCTCGGTTGGCGTGTTCACGCTGTGGCTGTTCACCCGCGGGCGTTGGAAAACGGCGCAGGTGTAGCGGCGGGCGCCGTCATCCGCGATGGATCGCGCAGGCCGATGCCTGCGCGATCACGCGCCGGAATGCAGATACCAATACGCCGCCGCGCAGGCGGCGATGAAGGCGAGCCAGGCGAGGCCTCCGGCCCAAGCGAACAAGGGGTGATTCGGTGCCCGTGTGCGCAGCAGCGGAAACAACAGCAACCAGCCGGTCCAGTAAGACAGCGTCCGCATCGCTTTCCACGCCAGCTCGAGACCGGCCTCGAACACGCTGCGCAGGGCGAATTCCCCCAGGAAATCCAAGGCCATGCACGGCTCCCTCCGTGGTTGTCCAAGCGCCGAGCATAGAGGCGGGTCGGGGCGGCGGAATGAGCGCCGGCTGAAGCGCTCCGGCTCTGCGGTCAGGGCCGGCCGGGATCAGCGGTCCGACCACACCGCCAGTTCGTAGCCGTCCGGGTCGATGAAGTGGAAGCGGCGGCCGCCGGGGAATTCGTGGCTGGCCACGACCTTCGCGCCGGCGGCTTCGACGCGGCCTTGCGCCTGCGCGAGGTCGTCGGCGTACAGCACGATCAAGGCGCCGCCCGGGCGCGGCGCGCCGTGGGTGCTGAAGCCGCCCTTCATGCGGCCGTCGTCGAACTCGCAGTAGTCCGGGCCGTAGTCGGTGAAGCTCCAGCCGAACGCCGCGCCGTAGAAGGCCTTGGACGCGGCGATGTCGGCGACGGTGAATTCGATGTAGTCCAGGCGCAGGTTGCGGTCGGAAGCGGTCATGGCGGTTCCTGTCGGGAGGGGAATGGCGAATCAGCCGGCCGGGCGCGGACGGACTTGTTCGGTGAGGAATCCGCTCAGCGCGCGGCGGAATTCCGCCGAGTCGGCGGCGTTCGTATGGTCGCGCGCGGGAACGATCAGCAACTGCTTGCGGCCCTCGGGCTGCGGCGTCGCCTGGTACAAGGCTTCGGCGAAGCGCGGCGGCGTGGCGGTGTCGTTCTCGCCGGCGACGAACAGCACGGGCTCGTCCAGGGCGGCTACGACTTGTTGGTTGCCCTGGCCGGCCAAGGCGCCAGCCGGTGCGACGCGCCGCACCAGGATCCGCGCCCACAGTTTCTGCCGAGAGCGCATGTACGCGCCCCAGTCCTCGAAGTTGGTCACCGAGCTTTCCAGGATCAGGCCGTCCAACTGGCGCGCCGCGGCGACCTGGCCGGCCATGAAACTGCCCAGCGAATGGCCGTGCACGATCAGCGGCACGGCGCCCAGCTCGGGCTCCGCGCGCAGGCTGTCGTAGACGGTGGTCGCGTCGGTCAGCAAGGCCTCCAGCGAGGCCGTGCCGGTGCTGGCGCCATAGCCGCGGTGATCGACCAGGACGAAGTTGACCGGCGCTTCGGCATAGGCCTTTGCGCTGGTCGCGGCATGCTTGGCCACGGTGTAGCCGTTGCCGCCGAAATACAGCACCGTGGCGACCGCGTCGCTGCGCAGGAAACGCAGCGAATACAGCTGCGCTCCGTCGGCGGCGGCGATGCGGGTTTCCTCGATGCGGTAAACCGGAAGCTGGGTGCGCAACGCGGCCAGATCGGCCGAGGGCGCCGCGCGCGGGATCACGATGTTGTCCTCGCGCACGTGCCAGGTGCAGGCGGACAGGCCGACGACGAGCCACAAAGAACACAGACGACGGACGAACTGCATCGGATCCTCCTTGAGTTGATGGTGCCTTGCCGGCAAGCCGCAGATGATGCCGTTGGCAAGATTGTCATGTATCGCGGCTCGCGTGAGCGAAACAAAGCGGGCCGATTCGACACGGCGATGTTGCGGCGAACCGGCTGCCCCGATATCGGCCGTGTCGACATCGGCCGTGTCGAGTCCGTGCAGACGCGTCGCGCCAACGAAAAAGGCCGCCGGTTTCCCGGCGGCCTTCGCGCACGCGAACGAATCGCAGCTTACTTCGACAGTTCCAGCGCCAGCGAAGAGACCCAGCCCTTGTTGCCGAGTTCGTCTTCGACTTCCCACATCGCACCCTGCTTGGTGCCGGTGGGGTAGAGCATCATGCCCGGGTCGAGCGGACGCACGACCTTGCCGGTGCCGGAGGCGTTGGCGAACAGGCGCGCGGCCTTGACCACGGTGACGGCCTGCTGCGAGTTCGACGCCGAGGGGTTGTCCGACAGACCGCCGAGCTCGGTGACCAGGTTGGTGTAAGCCTGCAGGTAGGCCATGGTGATGACCTGACCGACTTCGGTGTTGGCATAGCCGGACACGCCGGCGCCGCCGAGACCGCTGCTGCCGAACAGCGCGCCGCTGGCGCCGAAGCCGATGTCGGTCTTCTTGGCGCTGCCTTCGGCCATCGCGACCTGCTCGGACGAGCGCACGTCGGTCACGGTCAGGACCACGTCGGCGGTCTTCTTGCTGAAGTTGAGGTTGCTCGCCACCGCGCCGGCCTTGCCGCCGATCAGGCCGCCGAGCAGGCCGCCGATCGCGTTGCCGCCGGCGTTGCTGTTCTTGGAGATCAGGTCGGGCACCAGCACGTAGTCGGCGGCGCGGACCTGGCCCTTGCCGATGTTGGACTTGTTGCGCAGCTGGCCGCTGGAGGCGAGCTCGCGTTCGCGCATCGCCATGTCCATGCCGGCGCCGCGGTCGACCAGGGTGAAGCAACGCGACTTCTGCACGAACACCTTGATCAGCTTGCTCGGCGCCGGCAGCTGCTGGCCGCTCCACCAGTTGACCGTGTCTTCCGGCTCGATCACCGAGATCGCGCCCAGGTTCTTCGAGCAGGTCGGAATCTGGTTCATTTTTTCCGCACGCAGATCCTGCGCGCTCTTTCTCTGCGCCCAGGTCGGTGCGGCGCTCAGCGCCATACCCAACCCGATCACGCATGCCACCGCTTGAATTCCCCTGCTTGCCGTCTTCATCGTTTCTTCCTTAATACTGCTTTCCTGTTTGCCGCGACACGATGATCGCGACGCCTGACGGAGTCCGTTCGTCGCCCGGCTTGCGCTGCGCGTGCAGCGGGAGGTCGCCGGGGCCCCAGACGAAGTCGGCCGCGACGTATCGCGCCCGAGTGGAGACTCGCCCGCCAATGATAACGTGATCGCCGTTCTATTCAGGTCACCCCACCTGTCCACTCTGACAGGCGGTCGCGGCCGGCGAGACGGGGCTGGCCTACAAGGGTGGGCGCCCTGCGCGGCACTGTTCCCCATCGAGTCCACGTCCCACCATGTTGAGCACCCTGGCCGTCGCCAATTACCGGTCCCTGCGCCAGCTCGCGCTGCCGATGGGACGCTTGAACCTGGTCACCGGCGCCAATGGCAGCGGCAAGTCCAATCTCTATCGCGCCTTGCGCCTGTTGGCCGAAACCGCCCAGGGCGGGGTGGTGCCGGCGCTGGCGCGCGAGGGCGGGCTCGGCTCGACCCTGTGGGCCGGCCCGGAAACGATCTCGCCGCGGATGAAGCGCGGCGAGGTGCCGGTGCAGGGCGTGGCGCGCACCGAACCGGTGTCGCTGCGGCTCGGTTTCGCCGGCGACGAATACGGTTATGCGATCGACCTCGGGCTGCCGGTGCCGAGCGGTTCCTTGTTCGCCCACGATCCGGAGATCAAGCGCGAGGTGATCTGGAGTGGGCCGTTCCTGCGTCCGGCCAGCGTGCTGGTCGACCGGCGCGGGGCGATGGCGCGGGTGCGCGACGGTCGTGCCTGGCGCGTGGCGGCCGAGCACCTGAGTCCGTTCGAAAGTCTGTTCGGCCAGATCGCCGACCCGCAGACCGCGCCGGAGGTGCTGAGCCTGCGCGAAACCATCCGCGGTTGGCGCTTCTACGATCATTTCCGCAGCGACGCGCAAGCGCCGGCGCGGCAGCCGCAGTTGGGCACGCGCACGCCGGTGCTGAGCCACGACGGCCGCGACCTGGCCGCGGCCTGGCAGACCATTCGCGAGATCGGCGACCCGCAGGCGCTCGACGCAGCGGTGAGCGATGCGTTTCCCGGCGCGCGCGTGAGCGTGGTCGGCGACGGCGGACGTTTCCTGTTGGAGTTTTCCCAGCACGGCCTGTTGCGGCCCTTGTCGGCGGCGGAATTGTCCGACGGCACCTTGCGTTATCTGCTGTGGATCGCTGCCTTGCACACGCCGCGGCCGCCGCCGCTGATGGTGCTCAACGAGCCCGAGACCAGCCTGCATCCAGACCTGTTGCCGGCCTTGGCGCGGCTGATCGCGCGCGCCGCCACCCGCACCCAGGTCTGGGTGGTCTCGCATGCCTCGCGTCTGATCGCGGCCTTGGAGGCCGAACCGGCTTGCAACACCATCCAGTTGGAAAAGCAGTTCAGCCAGACCGGAGTGGTGGGGCAGGGGATGCTGGATGCGCCGGCGTGGTATTGGCCGGAGCGGTAGGCGAACCAGGTGCACTGGCTTGGCAACGGCGCCGACGGCAACAGCAACAGCAACAGCAACAGCAACAGCAAATCCCCCCTGGCCCCCCTTTTTCAAAGGGGGGAGCGCTTGGGCTGTTGGCGGTGGGATCCGACGACTGCTTGAGTGGCCGGTTGAGTGGCCGGCTCAGACGGCTTTGCTGTTCCCCCCCTTTGAAAAAGGGGGGCAGGGGGGATTTGCCTTTGCTGTTCCGCTCAAAACGGAGCAGGCGATCCCTCAATCGCGTATTCCAACGACGCGCATGCTCTAACCGCAAACCACCGCCGGGTTGGCCGGGTCCCACGCCACCAACTGCGGAATACGCTCCACCAGCAAGTCGATCGCCGCGCGCGTGCGCAGCGGCAGGTAATGCGTATGCGGCCAGACTGCGTTGATGCGGCTGCCGATGACGCGGTCGGCGTACATCACCATCTGCAGCTCGCCGTTGCGTACGTAACGCGACAGCATCCAGCACGGCAGCAAGGCCAGGCCGGCACCGGCGACCGCGGCGTCGGCGATGGCTTCCAGGTCGTCGAAGCGCAAGCGCGCCTGGACCCGCGGTTCGCGCACTTCGCCGTCGTCGTCGCGCAAGCGCCACGCCACGGTGTGGCCGTTGCGCCCGTACACGACGGCCTGATGGCCTTCGAATTCGTCGACGTTGCGCGGCCGTCCGCACCGCGCCAGGTACTCGGGCGAAGCGCAGATGCCCAGCCGCTCTTCGGTCAACTGACGCGCCGCCAAGGTCGCGCTGTCGGGCAAGCGGCCGATGCGGATCGCCAGGTCGTAGCCGTCCTCGACCAGGTCGACGACGCGGTCGCTGAAGGACAGATCGATGTCCAGGCGCGGATGGCGCTGCGCCAGCTCCAGCATCACCGGTGCCACGCAACGGCGGCCGAACTGGACCGATGCGCTGACCCGCAGGCGCCCGCTCGGTTCGCGCCGGCCGCTGTCCAGCGCGGCTTCGGCGGCATCGAGTTCGGCCAGGGCTTTGACGCAACGTTCGTAATAGGCTTGGCCGTCGTCGGTCAGGCTTTGCCGGCGCGTGCTGCGGTTGAACAGGCGCGCGCCGAGCTGCTGTTCGAGCCGGGCGATGCGTTTGCCGATCGCCGAACGGGTCACGCCCAGGCGCTCGGCCGAGACCGCGAAACTGCCGGCCTCGGCGGCTTGGACGAAGGCGACGATGCCGAGCAATCGATCGTTGACGGCCATATTGGTTCCTATTGCGCTACAGAATGTGGATTAAGAAGAGGCACTGCGGATATATCGGAAGCGATATCGTAGCGCCACTCGATCGCCCCGGCAGCAGTTCCCGACCGCCGGCGGTCGCCTCCCCCCTCAGACATAGAGACAGACATGAAGGCTTATCGCATCGACAGTGGCGCCGGCATCGGCGCGTTGCAGCAGTTCGAGCGCGCGTCCGCGCCGCTGGGCGCCGGCCAGGTACGGGTGCGGGTGCGCGCGGTGTCGCTGAACTTCCGCGACCTGATGATCGCCAAGGGCACCTACCTGAGCGAACCGGTCGCGCCGTTCGTGCCGGCCTCCGATGCGGTCGGCGAAATCGTCGAAGTCGGCGCGGACAGCCGCTTGTGGAAAGTCGGCGATCGCGTCGCCACCAGCTTCTTCCCGCATTGGCTGCAGGGCGCGCCGACGCCGTACGCCACCCGCGACGCCTTCGGCGCGGTCGTCGACGGCGTGCTGGCCGAAGAGATCGTGGTCTCCGAGCAGTCCGTGTTCGCCGTGCCCGCGCATCTCGACGACGCCCAGGCCGCGACCCTGACCTGCGCCGGCGTCACCGCCTGGAACGCGATGTTCGTCGAGGCGAAGCTGCAGCCCGGCGCCAGCGTGCTGCTGCTCGGCACCGGCGGCGTCTCGATCTGGGGCCTGCAACTGGCCAAGGCCGCCGGCCTGCAGGCGATCGTCACGTCCTCGAGCGATGAGAAGCTGGTTCGCGCCAAGGCGCTCGGCGCCGATGCGACCGTCAACTACCGCACCACCCCGGAATGGCAGGACGAAGTGCGCGCGCTGACCGGCGGCCGCGGCGTCGACGCGGTGCTCGAAGTCGGCGGCAAGGGCACCTTGCAGCGTTCGATCGATGCCGCCGCGATGGGCGGCACCATCGCCGTCATCGGCGGCGTCAGCGGCTTCGCCGGCGAGTTCGATCCGTTCGCGCTGATCACCGGCGCCAAGCGCCTGTCGGGCATCTACGTCGGCAGCCGCGGTATGGCCGAAGATTTGTCGCGCTTCGTCGGCGTCAACCGCATCGTCCCGGTGGTCGATCGGGTGTTCGGTTTCGACCAGGCGCGCCAGGCCTACGACTATCTCGACGGCGGCGCTCATTTCGGCAAGGTGGTGATCCAGGTCGCCGGCTAAGCATCGTTCGCTCGGGAATACCTGCGGCGGCCGCNGCCGTTCGCGCGCGCGGCGCCGCGGCTGTCGCGCGACTGCGACTTTTCGCCGATGTGCGGGGCGCGGGCGGTGTGCGATCTTGAGCGCATCGCCGCCAGCCCTCGAACGCGCATGAATACCGCCTCCACCTCCACATCGCCCGCGACCGGCGATGCCGTGCGGATCCGCCGCGCCGGCGCCGACGATGCCGGCGCGCTCGCGCTGGCCGGTGCGGCCACCTTCCTGGAAACCTTCGCCGGCATCCTGCACGGGCGCGACATCATCGAGCACTGCCGCAAGCAACATGCGCAGGAGGTCTATGCGGATTGGCTGGACGATGCCGGCGCGGCGCTGTGGCTGGCCGAAACGGCCGAAGGCGCGGCCCCGGTCGGCTATGCGGTGATCGCGCCGCCGAAGTTGCCGCTGCACGATCTGAGTGGGGACGACCTCGAACTCAAGCGCATCTACCTGCTCTCGCGTTTCCATGGCGGGGGCGTCGGCCGCGAGTTGATGGCGCAGGCGGTCGCCGAGGCGCGCGTACGCGGTGCGCGGCGCTTGCTGCTCGGCGTCTATGCCGGCAACGCACGGGCTTTGGCGTTCTATGCCCGTAACGGTTTCGAGCACGTCGGCGAGCGCCGCTTCCAGGTCGGCGGCAATACCTACGGCGACGCCATCCTGGCGCTGGACCTGCGCCGATGAGCGTCCTCGTCGAGCGCCTCAGCGCCGGGCGCATTGAGGCGGCGTTGAGCCTGGACGGCAGTTTCCTGGTCGATTCGCGGCTGAGTCTGCACGCGCGCGACGGCGTCATCGCTTACGAAGCGGTGCCGCTGGCGCCGTACCGCAAGCGTTACGGCGACGAGGCCGACGATGACGACCTGCACGATTATCTCGTCGCCGAGGATCGCATCGCCTTCGTCGCGATCGAGCACGGCGAAGTCGTCGGCCGGGTGCTGGTGTCGACGAACTGGAACGGGTATGCCTTGATCGACGACATCGCCGTCGACGCGGGCCGCCGGCGCAGCGGCGCGGGTGCGGCCTTGCTCGATCGCGCCATCGCCTGGGCGCGCGAGCGCGGGCACCCGGGCCTGATGCTGGAAACCCAGGACCATAACGTCGCCGCCTGCCGTTTCTACGAACGCCACGGCTTCGTCCTCGGCGGCTTCGACCGATTCCATTACCGCCACGATGCGCAGGTGAGGTACGAGACCGCTTTGTTCTGGTATCTCGATCTCGCCTCGTAGGTGTGAGCGAGCGAGTCGCATGGCCGGCTTGAGAGGCGGCCGCAACGGACTCAATCGCTGGAGTGTTGGCTCGCCAGACCCAGATCCAGGCGCACCAGGCGGCCGAGGCGGTCGCGGCGTTGCGCACGCAGATACCAATGCTGCGCGAGCCGTTCGAGCCGCAGCGGCGGCCGTACCGGTTCGCCCCACAGCGTGAGCTCGTAGTGGCGTTCGTGCAGCCAATAGAGCAGGCGATCGAGCTCGGCCGCATCGTCGGGCAGGCACAGGTCGGCATCGGCGGGCGGACGCGGCAAAGCCTGCGGCCCCTGTTCGAGCCAACGCGCGAAGCTGCCGTACAGCGTGTACTCGAAACCGGCCGCGCGCATCGCTTCGAGTTCGCTGCGGGTGCTGTCGAGGCAGACCGTCTCGGCGACTTTCTGGAAGACCAGCGCGTACTCGTGGCTGCGGTTGCTGCGGGTGGAGGCAGCGGGCAGCGGTTCGACGTCGCGCTCGTAGCACAGCAGCCGTTCTTCGCGCGCCACGAACAGTTCGCCGAGCACGCGGCCCAAGTCCCAGGCCAGCGGCAACATGCGGCCTTCCACGACCACGTTCTCGGCCATCGCGATGCACAAGCCGCCATCGGGCAAGGCCTTGCGCACGGCGTGGAAGATGTCGCGCAGACGCTGCAGGTAAGCGGCGTAGTCGCGTTCGTCGTAGAGCTGGCCTGCGTTTGCGCCGGCCTGCGGCCAGCGACAGCCGAAGTAGGGCACGCTGGTCAGGCACAGGTCGATCGGGCGCGGGATCTCGACCTGCGGCAGGCCGCCGACCGCGATCGGCGCTTCGACGCCGTGGCGCGCGAGGCGCTCGCGGGCGAGCGCGGCGCGGCCGGCGTCGATTTCGGTGCCGCAGCCGCTGCGGCCTTCGAGCGCGGCGGCGAGCAAGGTCGTGCCGAAGCCGCAGAACGGATCGAATACGCATTGCCCGGGTTGAGAGAAATGCCGCACGAACGGCCGCATCTGGTTGACCCAGCCGCAGTCGCGCCCGGCCAGGCCGTCGCGCTCGCGCAGATCCTCGGGCAGGCGATGCTCGGGCGGATCGGGCGTCAGCACCCACCAACTACGGCTGTCCATGTGCGGGCTCCCAGAGAATGTCGCGGTCGGGCTGCCAACCCGCGCACAGGCGGCCGTTGGCGTGGAAGACGAGTTTGTAGAGATCGCCGCTGGCATGGCGACGGTGCATCGCGGTGTAGTCGGAGGATTCGAACACCACCTCCAGGCCGCGACGCTCGTCGCGCAGTCGCAGGTTCCAGAAGTAATAGCCCTCGGTGATCCGTTGCGGGGTCATCCGCGACCACCACGGTGCGGTCATGCAATCGGCCAGCACCTCCTCGATGGCGACGCGCTCGCGTTCGATGTAGCGGCGGCTGGCGTTGTCGCGATAGTCCGGGCCGAGGCGCGAGAACTCGCGGAAGATCACCGTGCCGGCTCCGCAGCGCTGCGCCCAGTCCAGGTAAGCCTCGATGCCGGCGGCATCGTCGACGCCGCCGTGTTGCAGGATGCAGACCTGACGCAGCGGCAGCGCGTCGGCGATGCCGCGCGCGACACGCTCGAACACTGCGGCATCGGCGATGGCCTCGTGCTCGCGGAAACGCATGATGGCCTGGTTGCGCAACGGGTCGGGATGGTGGCGCGACAGCTCCACCCAGGACAGCCTGAAGGCTTGCAGCGCGGCGATCAGTTCGGCGCCGCGTCCGCGGGCGAAGCCGGCGCCGTTGCTGTAGAGCACGCGTTCCTCGACGACGACGCCATCGCGTTCGGCCGCGGCGAGCGTGCTCAGCAATTGCAGGAACCAGGCTTCGTCGTCGCTGGCTTCCAGCCCTGACAGCGACCACGACAGCGGCACGCCGCGCAGCTGCACCAGCGCCTGCGACAAGCTCGCGAAGTAGTCGGCGCCGGGCCGCAGAGTTTGTGCGAGCGTGCCGCCGTCGAGCGGGCGCAGGGTTTCCGAACAGAACCGGCACCGCGCCGAGCAGGCGCGCGCCGAAGCATAAGGAGTGAAGGTGATCGGTTGGGCGAAGCGGTAATCGCGGCCGTTCAAGCGGTGCGAATACCAGCGAGCGTCGTCGTCGCCGGGCGCGCGGCGGGCGAGCTGCGGGGTGGCCGCGCGCAGGCGCTCGAACAAGGGCGAAGCGGCGCTGAGGGGCAGGCTGGCCGGATCGGCGGCGGCAAGCCCTTCGAGAGGGGCTGGCATGGGCGGGTCCTGTTTGGGGCGTTCGTGGTCGGGTGGTCGAGAGCGAGGAAGGCGCGGCTACGGAGTGCGCCTTGTAATGACGCACCCGGCAGCAACTCAACCAAGCCTCACTTCAAAGCCGCGCCGCGTTGGCCAGCGTGCGCACCTGGGCGAAGGTCCAGTCGTTGACGATGCGACCGTCTTCCCACACCGTCACCATGGCATCGTCGAAGCCCATCGGCTTGACCGCTTCTTCCAGCGAAGCCGCTTCCGGCGGCACCGGCACGGTCTTGAAATGGCCGTACTCGCGATGCCGCACCAGGGTCATGCGGCCGCGCTTGCTCGACTTGCCCTTGTCGGTGATCGGGTCCTTGTAGACGTCGATCCACTCGCCGTCGATGCGCGCGGCCGAACACTTGAGCGCGAACTTCTGCGTGTCGCGGTCCAGGCGTTGCAGCAAGGCGCCGCCCATGCCGAAGGCGAGGTTGTCGGTGGCATAGCCGTAGCTGGTGATGCGTTCGAGGATCGCGCGGATGCTGGTCGGGTTGATGCCGTCGCCCTGGATCACCCGCACGTGGTTGAGCACCTTGTAGCCCTTGCCGTTGACGGTGTGGCCGAAGGCCTCGTCGAGCATGCTCACGCACTGGTGGACGACGTCGACCGGGTCGCCCGAGTCCGGCCGCACCACCAGGGTCGCGCCGGAGGCGATGACTTCATCGCGCAGGGTCTTGCCCCAATGCTCGCGGATCGCATGGAAGATGTCGTAGCTGTCGGAGACCACGGCCACGATCGCGCCGGGCTTGCCGAACTGGGTCAGCATGTTGCGGTAGGCATCGACCTCGTGCTCGCGGCCCCAACTGGTGATGGTGCTGTGCTCGGCGGCGGGGATCGAATAGCCCGCCATCGGCTCGTGGTAGTAGCGGCGCGCCAACAACAGGCCGGAGACGGTGTCGGTGCCGAGGAAGTTGACCAGGTGCGCGGCGCCGCCGAAGGCCGCCGATTCGGTGCTCGACACGCCGCGCGCGCCGAAGTCGTGCAGCTTGAACGGCAACTGGCCTTCGGGATCGTCGCTGGTGCGTTCGAGGAACTGGCGGATGGTCTGCTTGGCGTGCCAGCTGATCGTCGCCACCGTCACCGGATACCACAGGCGCAGCAACAGGGTTTCCAGGTAGGAAGGCACCCAGTAGGCCTGCGGGTCGGTCGATTCGATCGTCACCAGGGCCTGGTGAGTCGGTACCACCGTGCCCTCGGGTACCGCGCGGATGCGGATCGGCAACAGGCCGCCGTGGGTGTCGACGATGTAACGCCAGCCGGCTTCGTTGAAGGGCTCGCCGTGGGCGGCGAACAAGTCGCGGGCCTCGTCGACGTCGGCGTGGGTCACCGGCTTGGCCAGGTACTCCTTGAGGATCGCCTGCAGGCCGAAGAACACGGTGCGGTCGTGCACGCCGCCGCGCGATTCCACATAGAAGAAGGTGGCGTCGGTGCCGGGCGGATATTGCAGCCAGTGGCTGGCCTTGTAGCTGTCGGTGTTGAGCAGCAGGTTGTCGAGGCATTGCATGACGGGAAGCTCCTTCGCGTCTGGGAGAAGCCGGCGGTCTGTCCACCGGCGTGGGGCCGGGCGGTCCTTTGGATCAGCCGTGGCCGAGGAAGTATTCGAGGATGTGCAGGTGGTCTTCGTACAGTTGCGGGCTCATCTCCAGCGCCTCGCTGACCGGAATCCAGCGCGCCTTGTCGGCATCGTCGCCGCCGCGCACCGGCGGCAGTTCGCCGCTCGGGAAATCGAAGTGGTAGGCGTGGGTGATGGTGCGGCCGCGCGCGCTGCGTTCGGGGTGATCGAACACGCGCTCGCTCTTCAGCGAGCCCTTCAGCACCGGCAGCGGCAGCTTGAGCCGGGTTTCCTCGCGCAGCTCTCGCAGGCAGGCGTCGAGCAGGCCTTCGTGTTGGCCGACGAAACCGCCCGGCAGCGCCCACAGGCCCTTGCCCGGCTCGGCGCGGCGGCGCACCAGCAAGACGTGGCCGGAATGCACCACGACCGCGTCGGTGGTGACGAAGGTCGGCGGGTAGGGCGCATCGGCCCAGGCCGCGCGGTAGTGCTCGATGAACTGGTACTCGGCGACCAGTTGGGTGAAGGCCGGCGAGCTCTTGCGGAAGGCTTCGAGCATGTCGAACACCGGGCCGGGCACGTTGGCGCGGATCAGCATCAGGCCGCCGTGGCTGTCGATCTGGTTGGCCTCGAACAGATAGCGGCGCAGCTCGGTCGCCGACAAGGTCGCGGTGTGGCTGACGTCGACCAGCGGCCACTGCGGAAACTCGCGCAGGTAATAGCTGGAGGCGTCCTTGTCCATGCCGATCAGGCCGACCCGCGATTCGCTGCCGCCGCCGTCGTGGCGGACCGCCTCGGCGACGGTACGCTGCACGCTGGCGATCCACTGGCTCTCGTTGTAGAGATGGTCGCGCAACGGCTGCACGATCAGCCGCTCGCCGGCGTCGGCCAGGGTGACCTGGATCATCACCGCGCGCTCGGCGACGGTGAAAGGGTTCTTGATGGTGCGGGGCGTGTCGGCGGAACCGACCAGGAAGATGACCTTGCGGGCCTTGCCCAGCGCGTGGCGGGCGACGGCGGCGTGGCCGTTATGGAAGGGCTCGAAGCGCCCGATGAAAACGAGGTAATCGAATTCGATTGCCATGAGAATCCCTCACGGAGTTGACTCGCCGCCGGTCTGTCCGAGGGCGTGGAGAAAATGCTACGCCGATGGCGCGCGCCGTCAAGTGCCGGCGTCGCCCGCAGGCTGCGCATACAATCGGCCGACTTTGCATGGAGGCAGCGATGGCGATGATCGTTCCGGAGTACTGGGCCGAAGCCCGAGTTCACGAGGCGTTCGATAAAGGCCATGCGAGCGGGCGGCGTTCGCTGACGGTGCGTCGCTTCGGGTGGTCCGACGCGAGCCTCGGCGAGGCGCAGGCGATGGCCGACGCGCGGGCGCGCGACGCCTTCGACCGCATCCTCGCCGGCGAGAGCCTGCTCAAGCGCGAGCCGCGCGTGCCCTACGACGCCGAGGGTCTGCCGATCCGCGAACAGATCGTCGAGCGCGACGGCGACCTCGTCGTCACCCGCAACAGTTACGGCGCGCGCTGCCTCAACACGCCCGAAGTCTTGTTCGCCGACGTCGATTTCGACGAGCCGGTCTCGGCCTGGCGCAAGGGTTATTTCTGGACTTCGCTCGCGTCCGCCATCGGCGTCGGCGTGGCGACGCACTGGGGCTTGGGCGTGCTGACGATGATCGCGATGCTGTGGCTGTTCGCCTGGATCGCCAGCGTGCAGTCGCGGCGCAGGCACCGCGCCGACGGCGGACCCGAAGGCCGCGCGACGGCGCGCATCAAGGCCTTCGTCGCCGCGCATCCGGACTGGCATCTGCGTTTGTATCGCACGCCGAAGGGCTTGCGGCTGCTGGCCATGCACCGCGTGTTCGATCCGAACGAAGCGGCGGTGATCGAGTTCTTCGATGCGGTCGGCGCCGATTCGTACTACGCGTTGTTATGCCGGCGCCAGCATTGCTTCCGCGCACGGGTCAGCCCCAAGCCCTGGCGCATCGGCATTCACGCCTATCTGCGGCCGCGCCCCGGCGTATGGCCGATCGCCGCCGAGCGCTTGCCCGAACGCGAGCGCTGGGTCGCCGACTACGAGCGCAAGGCCGAGGGCTACGCCTCCTGCCGTTTCGTCGAGGCGCTCGGCAGCAGCGACTACGTCACCGCCACGCGCGGCGTGCAGCGCGCCCACGACGATTGGTGCAGGGCGACGACGACCTTGCCGTTGGCTTGAAGCGATGACCGGCGCGGCCGCGCTCGACGCGCGGCGCTTTCGATAGGCAGCCTCGATCAACGGCGCTCAGGCGCCGGCGACGACCTCGATCGTCACGCCCTCGCAGGCCACCGTCTGACCGGCGCGGATCTTGCAGGTCTTGCGCAGCTCGACCTGGCCGTCGACGCGGACTACGCCGCTGGCGACCATCGCCTTGCCGGCGCCGCCGCTGTCGCACAGGCCGACCAGTTTGAGCAATTGGTTGAGTTCGACGTGTTCGTGCTGGGCGTCGAGTTCGAAACGGATCGGTTGCATGCGGGCGGGGTCTGAGCGGGTGGGGCAGGGTCGCAGTGCTGAGACTTGGGCGCAAGACGTTTGCACTGTCGCGGGCGTACTCTCGCGTATGCAGTCGGCCGCCGGAGCCGGTGTGGATCGGATTCCGGCCACGCCGCAGCGCCCTGCCCACCGCCTCGAAGGACCTATCTTTATGAAGAAAGCCCAGTACGCGCAGCGCGGCCCGGTGCCGCAGGACGTCATCGAGGCGGTCGAGTTCGAGGCGCCGCCGCTGGGCGCCGGCCAGGTGCTGATCGAGGTGCTGGCCGCGCCGATCAACCCCTCCGACGTACTCACATTGACCGGCGAGTACGGCCTGTTGCCGCCGCTGCCCGCGGTCGGCGGCAACGAAGGCGTGGGCCGGATCGCCGCGGTCGGGCCTGAGGTCGCCCATCCGCAAGTCGGGCAGACCGTGCTGTTGCCGATCCAGGGCGGCACCTGGGCAACCCACCTGGTCGCCTCGGCCAAGGGCCTGGTGCCCCTGCCCGACGGCGCCGATCCCAAGCAATTGGCGATGATCACCATCAATCCGCCGACCGCCCTGCTGATGCTCAGCGAGTTCGTCGACCTGCAGCCCGGCGACTGGGTGATCCAGAACGCGGCCAATTCCGCGGTCGGCAGCTATCTGATCCAACTGGCGAAGCTGCGCGGCCTGCGCACCATCAACGTGGTGCGGCGCGAGTCGGCGGTCGAGGCGGTGCGCGCGGCCGGCGCCGAGGTGGTGTTGGTCGACGGCGACGACCTCGCCAAGCGCGCGCGCGAAGTCACCGAGAAAGTGCCGATCCGGCTCGGCATCGATGCGGTCGGCGGCATCGCGACCCAGCACATCGCCCAATCGCTCGGCGAAGGCGGGGTGCTGGTCAACTACGGCGCGATGAGCGGCGAGGCCTGTTCGATCTCGCCGGCCTCGTTCGTGTTCCGCGACGTGACCCTGCGCGGTTTCTGGCTGTCGCGCTGGTTCCAGGCGGCGACGCCGCAGCGCCGCGCCGAGGTGTTCGGCGAGATCGGGCGTCTGGTCGCGAGCGGGCAACTGACCGCACGGGTGCAGGCGACCTACGGCCTGGACCAGATCAAACAGGCGGTCGCCGCGGCCGCCGCCGGCGAACGCGACGGCAAAATCCTGATCCTGCCCAACGGCCCGGTCTGATGAGGACGCGCGCATGAGCATCGAACTGCAGATGCTGGCCTGGTCGATCGTGCTTGCGATCGTGCATTTGCTGGTCGCGGCGACCTTCATGACCCAGCAACGCGGGGTGCGCTGGAACGCCAGCGCCCGCGACGGCACTCCCGAGCCCCTGGCCGGCGTGGCTGCGCGGGTGGACCGCGCCTGGCGCAACTTCCTCGAAACCTTCCCTTTGTTCGCCGCGGCGGTGCTCGCGGTCGGGCTGGCCGGCCGCGGCAACGACGACACCGCGCTCGGTGCGCAGCTCTACTTCTGGGCGCGGCTGGTCTACGTGCCGGTGTATGCGGCCGGCATTCCCTACCTGCGTTCGGCGGTGTGGGCGGTGTCGCTGTGGGGCCTGATCAAGCTGGTCTGGGCGCTGTTCTGAGCTCAGGCCGGGACGGTTGCGGCCGCCGCGTTCGCGCAAAGTGCGCGTTTCGCGGTCGGCGACAGCTGCTTGATCGCGTACTCCGCACGCAGCGCCGACGAACGGTCCGGGTGCGGAAACTGCGCCAGCAGTCGCAACGGCGGGTGCGAACGGGTGTAGCGCGCGCCCTTGCCGGCGACGTGTTCGGCATAGCGGCGCTCCACATCGACGGCAATACCCGTGTACAGGCTGCCGTCGCGGCATTCGATCAGATAGACGTACCAGGCGGACATGCCGCATAGCCTAGCCGGGGCCGGGGCGACCTGGCCGAAACTGGAGGGCAAAAGTCCGAAGCCCGATAGCGATCACGTCCATACGCCTGCGAACGTCATTGCCAGGTCAGGAAGCGCTCACCACAATGGAACGTCCTTCATGGAGTTGCCGCTTGAACGCCGACGCCGAACCGCAATCCACCGTCACCAACCTGCGTCAGCTTTGCGCGCGTTTCGCCAAGCCCCACCTCGGACGGGCCGTCTGGCAACTGGTCAACACCCTGGTGCCGTTCGCCGCACTGTGGACGCTGATGGCCTGGAGCGTGGTCGGTAACTGGGGCTACGGCTGGACCCTGCTGATGGCGATTCCGGCGGCCGGCCTGTACGTGCGCACCTTCATCATCCAGCACGACTGCGGCCACGGTTCGTTCTTCGCCAGCAGCCGCGCCAACGACCTGGTGGGCCGCTGCCTCGGCGTGGTCACCCTGTTCCCTTACGGCTATTGGAAGAAGACCCACGCCATCCACCACGGCACCTCGGGCAACCTCGACCGCCGCGAGATGGGCGACATCGAAACCCTGACCGTGGCCGAATACCGCTCGCGCTCCTGGTTCGGGCGCCTGTGCTACCGCTTGTACCGCAGCACCCCGGTGCTGCTGGGCGTCGGCCCGCTGTACCAGTTCGTCATCAAGCACCGTTTCCCGTTCGATCTGCCCTTCACCTGGAAGCGCGAGTGGGCGAGCGTGCTGTTCAACAACCTGGCGTTGGGCCTGATCCTGCTGTCGATGGGCTTTGCGATCGGCTGGCACACCGTGCTGATGGTGCATCTGCCGGTGGTGTTGATCGCCGGCGCGGTCGGCGTGTGGCTGTTCTACGTCCAGCACACCTTCGAAGACGCGTACTGGACCCGCAAGGACGATTGGAACTCGCACGAAGCCGCCATCGCCGGCAGCTCGTTCTACGACCTGCCGCATATCGTGCATTGGTTCACCGGCAACATCGGTTACCACCACATCCATCACCTTTCCAGCCGCATCCCGAACTACCGCCTGCGCGAGGCGTACGAATCGAGCCCGCTGCTGCAGGCCGCACCGCGCCTGACCATCTGGTCGAGCCTGAAGTGCGCGCAACTGAAGCTGTGGGACGAAGAGCTCAAGCGCATGGTCGGTTTCCCGAAGCGCGCACGCGTCCAGGCCGCCGGCGCCTGAGGCTGGCCGCGGTGCCGTGCAGCGCAAGGCTGCACGGTCTGGGCCGCTGCCCGGCGACGCGAGGCGTCGCCAGGGCGTGAGCGCCGGCTCGATGCCGCGGCGCGAGCGGCCTGATCCGGCACCACCCCTGTGAAGTCTGGCGACACTGCCTCGCCAGCGGTGCTCGCCTTCGCGAGCCGTGTTGTGCGGCCGCCTGCGTGCTTGCCTTCCGACCCGATAGCCGTGCCAGGCACCGGCCCGACCGGCGGCGCTTGACTTCGAGTGGGTCGGAATTAGTATTTTAGTTAATTAAACAAATATCCGGGGCCGCGGTTCCCGCCTCATGCAGGACAAGATCTTCGAAGCCCTGGCCTCGTCGCCGCGACGGCAGATCCTGGCCTTTCTGTCCGAGCGCGAACTCAGCGCCGGCGACATCGCCGCGCGCTTCGAGATGAGCGCGCCGGCGATCTCGCGGCATCTGTCGGTGCTGGTCAACGCCGGGCTGATCAGCAGCGAGCGCCGCGGCCAGTTCGTGGTCTACAAGCTGGTGCCGGACAATCTGGTCAACACCCTGACCCAGTTCGCGTTCGAGATCTGCCCGGTCGGCGGGCCGCTCAAACGCGAAAGCCGGCGCGCCAAGAAAGCGGCCGGCTGAGTTTCGTTTTTGGTCCTGACTCGTGGCTCAGGCCGCCGGCCGCGCCTGCGCGCGCTGCCGGTAGAAGTCGAGGATGACCTCGCTGAAATCGCCGATCAGCCAATCGGCCAGCGGCACCGCATACCAGTTGAAGCCGGTGCTGACCCGATAGTCCATGCGGATCGTCAGCACGGTCGCGTCGCCGCGCGGGGTCAGGGTGTAGGTGGTGTCGCGCAGGTCGAAATAATCGCCGCCGATGCGCACGTGGTCGTCGAGCGCGCCGGCCGGCACCGAGTCTTCCTCGAACAGGTACTGCCAGCGCACATAGCGTTGCGGCTGCCAGTCGCTGGACATCTGACGGAAGTGGATGCCCTTGCCCATGCGCACGTCACGCACCAGACCGGTCTGCGTGCGATGGGTGACGCCGGCGAGCGGGGTCGGCACGCCGATGCGGTACATCCAGGCGCGATCGACTTCGGCCGACTGGATATGGTCGGCATCGAGCAAGTGCTTCCAGACCTCGGCCGGTGTCGCCTGGATCACCGCGCTGCGTTCGACGTGTTCGAAGCGTTGCGGCGTCTCGTGGCCGACGCCGAACGCCGCCAGCACCACCGGCAGGGCGACGAAGCTGTAGACCGTCGGGGTGGTGGAGCGTTTGTTGAGGCGGCAGATCGCTCCCATCACCACGCCCCCCAGCCCGCCCATGACCGCGAACAAGGGCAGGGCCATCAGCACGCAAATCAGCCCTTCCAGCATCATGAACATGCTGCCGAGCACGCAAAGCGACACGCTGAGCACCGGCATGAAAAAGTGATACCCGATGCCGCGCGGTTTGATCCGTTCGGCCAGATACACGGTGACCGCGCCGATCGCGAACGGCGCAAGCACGACGAACACCCACAGCATGGTCGCGAAGGCGCTGCCGGGTTCACCATCGAAGGCCAAGCGCAGCAGCAGCCCGATCAGGGCGCCGCCCAGTACCGGCGCGATGCCGGCCAAGACGGCAAGGCCGGGACGCAGGCGCCGCGCCGGCGGTGCAGTCGCAGGTTGCGGCAAAGGTGTGGGCAGCGGTGGCGGGGCAGGCAACGGCGGCAGTTCGGGCGGTTCGGTGCTCATGGGACGGTCCGGGTGAGTCGAGTGGGCGCGGTATCGGCGAATGCCGCCGCGGAGGTCGGTTCCAGGCGATGCAGTTCCTCGCGCGACGGCAGGTCTTCGGGCAGGCGCAGGCGCCAGACCAGGCCGATGCGTGCGCAGGCGCGCAGGAACCACCAGCCCGGGTCCCATTCGCCGGCATACAGGCCGAGCCGCGCCGAACCCGGAAAGGCGTGGTGATTGTTGTGCCAGCACTCGCCCATGGTCAGCAGCGACATGAAGCGCACGTTGCGGCCCTGCACCGCAGCGCCGCGGACCTCGTGGTGCATGCCGCCGTGGTTGTGGGCGAAGTAGCCGACCAGCCAATGGCCGAACACGCCGGCGGTGACCCGGGCGCATACGCCCCAGAACACCCAGCCCCAGCCGCCGATGGCGAAGAAGGCCAGCGCCCATGGCAGGTGCTGCCACATCCAGGTGCGTTGCAGAAAACGGTAGTAGCGATCGTCGGCGATGCGCGCCTCGATCTCGATGCGCGGCGGCGCGCTCAGGCGCAGTTCGCAATGCAGTTGCCACCAGGCATCGATGGCGAAGGGCTGGCGATGGGCGAGGTAGTCGTGACAGTCGGGCAGGCGCTGGGCGTAGTCGCGCAGGTCGTGGGTGCGCACCAGACCGATCGGGCCGGCCAGGCCGACCTGCACGCCGCAGTACACCAGCAGATATTCCAGCCACTTCGGGCAGCCGAAACTGTCGTGGATCAGCTTGCGGTGCATGCCGAGCGAATGGCCCAGCAGGAGCACGGTCGCGGTCGACACCACGAACAAGGCGAACGCCGGCCAGCTGAAGGTGGCGATGCCGCCGACCACCGCGCCCAGCGCCATCGTGGTGAACCACAACGAGCGCACCGGCTCCCAGACCACGCGGCCGTCGCTGACGCTGCGGATCGAGGCGAGTCGGTCGGCCTGCGACTGGACGCGATGCGATCTCAGGCTGTCGGGCAATGCGTTCATGACCTCTCCCTGGTGAACGTGTTGTGCGGTGGTGTCGAGCGGTGACGCCGAGCCGAGGCCTGCCGAGCGGGCGAGCCGCTGCGGCCCGAACCCATACTGATGCAGGTATTCAGCAATTAACTAATTTGCTAAATGATTCTTCCGCCATCGGGCAGCGTCAAGCGCTTGCCGACGAGCGGTCGGGGAAAGGCGGCAGGGGTAAGCGGGCGTGCGACGCGTGCTCTTGTCGCCGCGCGATGCCGGCGAGGCGTCGCCGACGGCCTGCGTCGGAGCTGTCTTGCTGATGCGGATACCGCGGCGCGGCTCAGCCGTAATCGATCGCCAGCACTTCGATCGCGAGATCGCCGGCCGGCCGCTTCCAGACCACGCTGTCGCCGACGCGCGCGCCGTGCAGGNGCGCGCGAGCGGCGACACCCAACTGATCAGGCCGAGCTCCGGGTCGGCTTCGTCTTCGCCGACGATGCGGTAGCGGTATTCGCGGCCGTCGTCGTCGACCGCCTCGACCCGCGCGCCGAAGGCGATCAGCTCGGACGGCTGGCGCTCGGGCGCGATGGTGATCGCGCCGAGGATGCGCGCCTGCAGCCAGCGCAGTTCGCGTTCGATGTGGGCGGCTTCGAGCCGGGCCCCGACCGCGTTCGCGTCGATCTCGCCCAGGCGCCGCCCGGCATCGTCCAGGCGCGTGCGCAGCAAGGCCATGCCGCGCGGCGTGACGTAGTTGGGATGCTCGCTGATCGGCAGTTCGGGCAGATCGCCGGCGTTTTCGTCGCCGTCGCCTTCTTTCACGAAAGCTCGGCTCATGGGTGTACGCAAGACGGAATCATGCAGCCAGCATAGGCGGCGCTACGTTGCCGCCGGGTGAGCGCGCGACAGCGGGTGCGCTGCATGGCGCGGCACTCGCGCCTATTGGACGAAGTCGAACAGGCGATAGATCCAGGACACCTGGTAGATCAGGCTGGCGGCGACGAAGGCGCGATGGAAGGTTTCCGAGCGGGTGCGGATGGCGACCAGGCACAGCAGCACGTAGCTCAGGTTGCGCAGCGGGTACTCGATGCCGAAGCTGTCGAAATAGGCGCGGCCCTTGATCAGGGTGTCGCCGAAATCGATCAGGTAGGACACCGCCATGATCCCGAAGAACCATTTGCGCCGCGACTGGAAGTACTCCTGCCAACTGCCGTAGTCGCCGATGTCGTCGGGAAACAGCAAGGTGCACAACAGATACAGCACCACCACGTACAGGATCAGGAAAGCGTAGGCGACGAAGCTCCAGTGCACGTGGTGGACCAGGCGGAACTCCCACCACCAGAAATGCGCGAGCAGGGTGAACATCGAGATCGCCCAGGCGATATGCACGCCGTAGACGCGGTCGCGGCCGGGGTGCTGGACGAAGCGGGCCAGGCCCTTGAGCAGGGTGGTGATGGCCAGGCCCAGGACGATGCCGAGCAGGACGCGGATATGCAGGAACTGATCCATGGCGGGTCTCCGGGCCGGTTCGGGCAAGGGGCTCGCGACGGCGGTCTGGCGGCGCCGGCGACCGCAGCAGCATAGGCCGGACCGCCCCGATCCGGTGCGGCGACGGCGGAAAACCGTGCTGCCGAGCCCAAGCTCGGCCCGAAGCTGCGATCATGGCGCATGAACGATCCGATCTCGCCCACCGCGGCCTTGGCGACTGCCGACTCCTTGGCCTTCGACTCCCTTTCCCTCTCGCCGGCCCTGCTGCAGGGCGTGGCCGCGCTCGGCTACACCACGATGACGCCGATCCAGGCGCGCGCGCTGCCGGCGATCCTCGACGGCCGCGACTTGATCGCGCAGGCGCCGACCGGCAGCGGCAAGACCGCCGCCTTCGGCCTGGGCCTGCTGCAGCGGCTCGACCCCGCCGCGATCAAGACCCAGGCGCTGGTGCTGTGCCCGACCCGCGAACTCGCCGATCAGGTCGGCCAGCAGCTGCGCAAACTCGCCTTCGCGATCCCGAACCTGAAGGTGTCGGTGCTGTGCGGCGGTATGGCCTTGGGGCCGCAACTGGCCTCGCTGGAACACGCGCCGCACGTGGTGGTCGGCACGCCCGGCCGCTTGCAGGAGCTGCTGCGCAAGAAGGCATTGAAGCTCGACGGCGTGCGCACCCTGGTGTTCGACGAGGCCGACCGCATGCTCGACATGGGCTTCGAAGAGCCGATGCGCGAGATCGTCGCCAAGACCCCGAAGACCCGCCAGAGCCTGCTGTTCTCGGCGACCTTCCCGGACGCGATCCGCGACCTCGCCCGCGGCGCGATGCGCGAGCCGGCCGAAGTCACGGTCGAGGGCGAAGCCTCGGCGCTGCAGATCGAACAGTATTTCTACGAAGTCGAAGCGGCCAAGAAGACCCCGTTGCTGGCGGCGCTGCTGCTGGAGTACCGCCCGGACTCCTGCGTGGTGTTCTGCAATATGCGCAAGGACACCGAGGAAGTCGTGGGCTCGCTGAGCCATTACGGCTTCACCGCGCTGGCCCTGCACGGCGAGATGGAACAGCGCGACCGCGACGAGGTGCTGGTGCGCTTCGCCAACCGCAGCTGCAACGTGCTGGTCGCCAGCGACGTGGCCGCGCGCGGGCTCGACGTCGAGGAACTCGCGGCGGTGGTGAACTACGACCTGCCGACCGACCCGGACGTATACGTGCACCGCATCGGCCGCACCGGCCGCGCCGGGCGCGGCGGCATCGCCCTCAGCCTGTGCGGGCCGCGCGAGAACGGGCGTGCCGAGCAGATCCAGGAACGCCAGGGCGCGCCGCTGGCCTGGCGCCGCGCCGTGCCGCTGGCCGGCAAGGCCAAGAACGCGCCGGTCGCGCCGATGGAAACCCTGCGCATCGATGCCGGCAAGACCGACAAGCTGCGGCCCGGCGACATCCTCGGTGCCCTGACCGGCGATGCCGGGCTCAAGGCCGATGCGATCGGCAAGATCAACGTCTACGCGACGCGCTCGTACGTGGCGGTGGCGCGCGCGCAGGCCGGCGCAGCGCTCGCGCGCCTGCGCGAGGGCAAGATCAAGGGCCGCAAATTCCGGGTCAACCGGATCTAGTCAGGATGGTCTGATCAGGGGGACCTGATCAGGATGATCCGATCGGGTTGATTCGATCGGGTTGATTCGAGCTGCACGATCGGATCGATCCGATCCGATCGGCATGGGCGAACGCAAGCGAGCCGGTCGAGCCGACCGGCCGCAGCGCCGCACTCGCTACTTGCCGTTGAGGCTGAACTTGCCAGGGCCGAACAAGGCCAGCGCGACCGCCGCGGCCAGGAACATCGCCTGCAGTTCCAGCGCCCAACCGCCTTGCTCGTTGAGCTGGCCGATCTGGCCCAGGTGCACCAGGCCCAGCGCAACCAACATATTGGCCGCGATCAAGGCCGCACCGATGCGGGCGTGATAGCCGACGATCACCAACACCGGCGCGAGCACCTCGCCGATCAATACGCCGTAGCCGAGGAAACCCGGCAGGCCCTGCGATTCGACCAGACCGACGATGCCGGCGGTGCCGCCGCGCAGCTTGGCGATGCCATGCAGGAGGATCAGCACGCCCAGCGCGAGACGAAGAATCAGCTTGCCCAGGTCCTGGTGCTTGTCGGCGTTCATGGCGTCTCCGATGCGGGCCGCCGCGAGGGCGGGTCGTCCGCATCATAGGCCAGGCCCGGACGGCGCTTGCTGCGCTGCGGTATGGCCAGGCTGGCCGTGCTGGGGGCACGGCCGGCCTCTGGCGCGCTGAGCGTCGCAGCGGGTCGGTCAGCGCAGGGCGCGCAGGGTCACGGTCAGCGTGTCCGGGTCGCCCGAACGCGCCGCGCCGCTGAAGTCCTGGCCGCCGCTCGGCGAGACGTCGTCGTACGGGAAGGCGTAACCGCGGTTGTCGGGCAGGCGTTCGTGCACCAGGCGCGCGTAGTGGTTGGTCTGGGCGTTGCGATAGAAGCGGCTGGCGACTTCGCCGTTGGGCTGGTCGGCGTTGTCGAGCAGGGTGGTGCGGTTCAAGGCCGCGGCCAGGCGCGGAATGATCGCCTTGCGCACCTCGCTGGCGCCGGCGAGGCTGAAGGGGCCGCTGTCGCAGCTCAGCACGTCGGCGGTGCTCGGGCGGGCGAAGCTCTCGCCGTTGTTGAAACGCAACAGGCCGTCGCCGCCGACGCGCGCGGTCAGGCGGCCGAAGCCGGACTGGGTGTCGACGGTGAGGGTGGTAGAGGCGTATTTGCTCCAGACCGCATTGATGTAGCCGCTCAGATAATTCTGGAAGCGGCCGGCCTGGTAGTGGGCGCTCATCGCGCGCAGGTTGAGGCCGTTGCTGCCGCGCTGGATCAGCGAATCCCAGGCCGAACCTTCGCGGCTGGCCTGTTGTTGCAGCGCGTAGCAGATCGGATCGAGCGCGCCGGCGGGCAGGCCGGGAATGGTTTCGACCCGGCCCGACAGCGAGCGCAGCGACAAACCCAGGGGCGCGGCGACGAAATCGACGTAGCTGATGTTGGAGAACAGCTCGTATTCGTTGAAGGTGAATTCGGCGAAGGTCCAGTTCTTGTGGAAGTTCGGATCGCCGGTATTGAGGAAGCTGGGGTGGACGATGGCCGGGCCCGGATTGACGAAGAAATCGAGCTTGCTGCCGGTGACGACGTAGATACGCGCGCCGTACATGCGCGGGATCGAGACCCGCGTCGACGAGCCATGGCCGCCGAGCGGGATCGCGCAGTCTTGGCCCAGCGGCGTCACCGGCGACGACGGCGAGGGCGGGTAATAGCTGCCGCCGTCGGCGCGCACGAACAAGGGGCGTCCGCCCGACAGGCCCACCACATAGGCATAGGCGGTGTTCTGGCGCGAGGCATTGACCAGGTTGAGGGTGAAGCGCTGCGGTGCGGCCGCGACGGCCTCGCGGGAGGCGAAGGGCGCGACGACGCCGGCCGCCATCGCGGCGGCGGAGGCGCTGAGGAAACTACGGCGAGTGACCATCTGGGTGGCTCCTGAGCAGGGGCAAGCCTTCGGCTTCCCGTGCCCAGGCGGGCCCAGGCGGCGCAGTGCCGCGGGAAAGCGCGTGCTTGGCGTGGGTGGGCGTGACCGCCCGCGACGCGATCGCCCGCGCGCCTGCGCTCACGATCCGCACCTTGGCCGCAAATGACAGCGCTGTCAGTGATCGGGGGCGCAGATCCGGCGCAATCCCTAACCGCAGACAAACCATGAACGGCCGATGGGTTCAGCGCAGCGTCCGCATCGGCGATGATCGACGCCCGATCCGGTGGGTCGGCCCGAGCGGACACGAATCGCAGGACCGCGATCGGCAGGGGAAGGGATGGAGCAAGCGATGCGCGATGCAGTAAACCAGGTCGGCCAATCCCGTGCGCGCAGCCGCTTGCTGCGGCGCACGATCGCGGCCGGCGTCCTCGCCTGTGCGGCCTTCGCCAGCCTCGCCGCAGCGACCAAGGCCTCGAGCGAAGTCGCGCGCGCCGGCGCTGACATCGACGTGCTGCATTACACCGCGCGCATCGAGCCGGACCTGGCAGCCAAGAGTTTGCGCGGCCATGTCGCGATCCGTTTCATCGTCCGCACCCAGGGCGCGCAGCGTTTCGATTTCGACGCCGGCGACCTCGACATCGTCGCGGTCAGCGAAGACAAGAAGCCGCTGAGTTTCGAGAAGCTCGACAAGCGCGTGAGCGTGCGCCTGGCGGCGCCGGCCGCGGCCGGTTCGCGCCATGAGATCGAAATCGCTTACCGCGGCGCGCCGCGTTTCGGCCTGGAATTCCATCCCGAGCGCAGCGAGCTGTATACGGTGTTCTCGACCAGCCAATGGCTGGTCTGCATCGATGCGCCGCAGGAACGGGCCACCCTCGATCTCACCGTGACCCTGCCGGAAGGCTTGAAAGCGGTCGGCAACGGCCGCCTGATGTCGAAGTCGGCGCTCGGCGGCCGCCGCGAGGCCTATCGCTGGCGCCAGGACGCGGCCATGCCGAGCTACGTCTATGGTTTCGCCGCGGGGCGCTACAACGAAGCCGGCGGCACCAGCGAAAACGCCGCGCTGCGTTATCTGTCGAGCGACCTGCAGGCGCCGCAACTGCGGCGTGTATTCGCCGACACGCCCGACATGATGCGTTTCTTCGGCCGCCGCGCCGGCATCCGTTACAACGGTACCTACAGCCAGGTGCTGGTCGCCAAGACCATCGGCCAGGAACTCGCCGGCTTGTCGCTGATGTCGGAGGCCTACGGCCGCGAAGTGCTCGACGACCCGAGCGCGCAGGCCTTGATCGCACACGAAGCCGCGCACCAGTGGTGGGGCAATTACGTCACCTGCCGCGATTGGGGTCATTTCTGGCTCAACGAGGGCTTCGCCAATTTCATGGCCGCGGCCTATCTGCAGCACCGTTTCGGCGACGAGGCCTATCGCAAGCAGGTCGACGGCTGGAAGCGGCGCCTGGACAAGCTGCGCGAGAGCGGCAAGGACCACGCCTTGATCTACGAACACTGGACCAAGCCGAGCGCCGACGATCGCGCCGTGGTGTACCAGAAGGGCGCCTATGTTCTGCACCTGCTGCGCGAAGAACTCGGCGAGCGCGCGTTCTGGGGCGGCATCCGCGCCTATACCCGCGCGCACTACGGCCATTCGGTGGTGACCGCGGATTTCCGCCGGGCGATGGAACGCGCGAGCGGCCGCGACCTGCGCGAGTTTTTCGCGCGCTGGGTCGAATCGGCGGAAGTCGCGGCGAAGCCGGCGGCGCCTGCGAAGTGAGCGCGGCATGGCATCCGACGCAGCCAATGTAGGAGCGGCGTAAGCCGCGACCGCGCCGCCTCAGAAGCCGGCGCCGCCGACAGGCAAACCTGCGTATTGACCGATCCGCGGCCCGATAGGGCCATCGTCGCCGATCGGGATTTCGCCGTCGCGGCTTGCGCCGCTCCTACTCAGGAACCGCGTAACCAAGGGGTAGGAGCGGCGTCCGACTGGATTTCCTTCGGTCACAAGCCGCGACCTCGTACCCGCCCGATCGCGGCGCCGTGCCGGCCCAACCGAGCCGTCATTCGGGCGGGATAGACCGGCGTCCCAGGGCTCGCGGCCTGTCCCCGAACCCCTGTGCCGCGCTATCCATTGCGCGGCCCCCGGCACTGTTTGTTTGCATTTCCGAGTCGCGGACTGTGCACGAACTGGCGTCTTGGCTTTAGGCTAAGGGGATGCCCAGCCCGCCTCGCCAAGGATCCTCGCTATGACGCAAGCCAGCCGCCGTCCTCTCCGTCCCCTCTGCCGTGCCCGCCTGTTCAGCGCCGTCCATTGCGCGCTGTGGGTCGCCGGCGGCCTCTTCGCCGGCAGCGCCGCCGCCCAGGAGACCGAGGCCGCACCGGCTCAGGAAAGCGAAGCCCGGACCCTGGAGACGGTGTCGGTGCTCGGTTCGCGCCGCAGCCAGCGCTCCTCCGACACCACCTCGATCTCGCCGGTCGACGTGCTGCCGATGGCCAAGAACACCGAGGAAGGCGCCCAGTTCGACCTCGCCCAGTCGCTGCAATACGCCGCGCCCTCGTTCAACTCGACCCGCCAGAGCGGCGCCGACGGCGCCGACCTGGTCGACTCCGCGGCGCTGCGCGGCCTGGGTTCGGACCAGACCCTGGTCCTGGTCAACGGCAAGCGCCACCACACCACCGCCTTGCTCAACCTGTTCGGCGCGCGCAACCGCGGCAACACCGGTACCGACCTCAACACCATCCCCTTGATGGCGATCGACAGCGTCGAGATCCTGCGCGACGGCGCCGCCGCCCAGTACGGTTCCGACGCCATCGCCGGCGTCATGAACATCTCGCTGAAGAAGCGCAAGGGCTGCGAAGCGGTCGCCGGCTACGGCCAGTATTCCAAGGGCGACGGCGAGAACTGGCTGGCGACCGCCTACTGCGGTTTCGGCCTCGGCAGCGACGGCACCATCGGCATCACCGGCGAGTACCAGGACCGCGGCCGCTCCGACCGCTCCGAGCCGGCCGGCAGCCCGCGCATCATCGGCGACTCGAAGATCCGCAACGAGACCATCTTCGTCAACGGCGAAAAGCCCCTCGGCGAAAACCTGACCCTGTACTTCACTGGCGGCGTGCAGAACCGCGATGCCTCCTCGGCGGCGTTCGCGCGCGACGGCCTGGGCTCGGAAGACATCCCCTCGCGCAATTCCGCGGCGATGTACCCGGACGGTTTCGTGCCCTTCATCGACGGCGAGCTCAAGGACCGCTACGGCATCCTCGGCCTGCGCTGGAGCATGGGTGAGTGGAACGCCGACCTGTCCTACACCTACGGCTTCAACGAGCTGCGCTACGACATCAACAACACCCTCAACGCCTCGATCGCCAACCTCGACCTGCTCAACGGCGGCCGCGGCGTCAGCGCCGACAGCTTCGATGCCGGCGGCTTCTCGTTCCAGCAGAAGACCATCAATTTCGACGTCAGCCGTTTCTACGACCAGGTCTTCAACGGCCTCAACGTCGCCTTCGGCCTGGAGCGTCGCGACGAGCGCTACAAGATCTTCGCCGGCGAGCCGGGTTCCTACATCGACGCCGACGGCGTGGGCGAGGGCGGAAACGCCGGCAGCCAGGGCTTCCCGGGCTTCCAGCCGGCCGACGCCGGCTCGCACAGCCGCGACAACTGGGCCGCCTACGTCGACCTCGAAGCCGACTTCACCGACCGCTTCACCGCCGGCGTGGCGGTGCGTTACGAGGACTACAGCGACTTCGGCAAGACCACCACCGGCAAGCTCGCCGCCGGCTTCCGCGCCACCGACACCTTGATGCTGCGCGCCTCGGCCAGCACCGGTTTCCGCGCGCCGTCGCTGCAGCAGAAGTTCTTCTCCTCGACCATCACCGACTTCGTCAACGGCGAACCGGTCGATGTCGTCATCGCGCCCAACGGCGGCACCATCGCCAACGCCGCCGGTCTGCCGCTGCTGACCAAGGAAGAGTCGCGTAACTACACCCTCGGCCTGACCTGGTCGCCGACCGCCGACACCTCGCTGACCCTCGACGCCTACCGCATCGACATCGACGACCGCATCGTGCTGAGCGGCCGCTTCGATACCACCGACCCGACCATCGGCAGCATCCTCGACGACCTCGGCGTCGGCCAGGCGCAGTTCTTCGTCAACTCGGTCGACACCCGCACCGAAGGCCTGGACTTCACCTTCAACAACGAGCGCCAGCTCGGCGAAGACGTCAAGCTCGGCACCTTCTTCGCCCTCAACCTCAATCGCACCAAGGTCAACGCCATCCACGCGCCGCCGGCGCTGATCGGCCGCGAGGACGTGCTGTTGTCGGAGCGCGAGCGCTTGTTTATCGAGCAGGGTGCGCCGAAGTCGAAGGCCGTGCTCGGCTTCGACCTGTCGCGCGGTCCCTGGGCCGGCAACGTCAAGGTGATCCACTTCGGCCCGCAGACCCTGGGCACGTTCTCGGGTACCGCAGGCGGCGTGCCGAATGCGCGTTACAAGGCCAAGACCTCGGCCGACCTCAGCGCGACCTATTCGTTCTCCGAGAATACGAAGCTGACGGTCGGCGGCGCCAACATCTTCAACGTCAAGCCGACCCGCCAGAACGCCGACGAAACCGACAACGGCCACATTTTCGACAGCGTCCAGTTCGGTCTCAACGGCGCGGCGTATTACGTGCGTCTGTGGCACCGCTTCTGATCGAGGCCAAGGCGGCGATGAAGGCGCTCGCGTGAGCGAGGCCTTCATCGCCCATCTGCGCGACCTGGCGTCCGGCTTCGGCGCCTTGTCGGCGCGCAGCATGTTCGGCGGTCATGGCATCTACCACGATGGCCTGATGATCGCCTTGATCGCCGACGAGGCGGTCTACCTCAAGGTCGACGCGCAGACCGCGCCGCGTTTCCGCGCGGCCGGCTGCGAGCCCTTCGTCTATACGCGCCAGCGCAAACCGATCGAGCTGAGTTTCTGGTCGGTGCCCGAGTCGGCGATGGATTCGCCGCAGGACATGAAACCGTGGCTGACCTTGGCCTACCAGGCCGCTTTGCGCAAAGCCAATGCCGCGCCGCCGAAGAAGGCGAAGGCGAAGAGGGTCGTAGCGAAGAGGGCTGCGGCGAAGAAAATCACGGTGAAGAAAGCATCACGACGCAAACCCGCCGCGCACGATTGAGCGCAATCCTTTTCGCGACCGCGGGACAGGTAGAAACCGAGCCCGATGCCGCTGATCGAAGCGATTAGCCAATCGGCCCCGCGTACTTTCGCAGCACCCGCCTGCGCGGTCGCGGCTCGCGCCGCTCCTGCCCAGGAGCCGCGCAGCAAAGGGTAGGAGCGACGCGAGTCGCGACAGGGGACGGGTCGAACCTCGAACCCGGTGCGACTACTCTAAGCGGCAAACGCGCCAGTGCTTCGTGCTTTCGCTGCGCAGCGCCTTCGCGGTCGCGGCTTGCGCCGCTCCTACCCAGGAGCCGCGCAGCAAGGG
>NZ_JBQEOE010000034.1:0-67801 GCF_052045105.1 Lysobacter sp. 22409
TCCCTTGGTCGCGACTCACGTCGCTCCTACAGAGGGTTGCGCCGGAGCCGGCGCGAGACCGACGCAGCGCGGTCGCGGCTCGTGACCGAAGGAAATCCAGTAGGACGCCGCTCCTACCCTCGCGACGGCACGCCGCTTCGAGGAATGGCGTAGGCGCTGTTACTCCTGCTGGTCCCTTGGTCGCGACTCACGTCGCTCCTACAGAGGGTTGCGCCGGAGCCGGCGCGAGACCGACGCAGCGCGGTCGCGGCTTGTGACCGAAGGAAATCCAGTAGGACGCCGCTCCTACCCTCGCGACGGCACGCCGCTTCGATGAATGGCGTAGGCGCTGTCACTCCTGCTGGTCCCTTGGTCGCGACTCACGTCGCTCCTACCCTTAAGCAGATCGACGGCTTTGCGGCGCACAGACCCCGCCAAAACAAAGGGGCGCCGAAGCGCCCCTTTGTACGATCGTCGTCGGCGACCCGATTACAGGTGCTTGATGATCTCGTCGGCGAACTCCGAGCACTTGACCTCGGTCGCGCCGTCCATCAGACGGGCGAAGTCGTAGGTCACGCGCTTGCTGGCGATCGCCTTGTCCATCGCGGCGATGATGGCATCGGCCGCTTCGGTCCAGCCCAGGTAACGCAGCATCATCTCGCCCGACAGGATCACCGAACCCGGGTTGACCTTGTCCAGGCCGGCGTACTTCGGCGCGGTGCCGTGGGTCGCCTCGAACACGGCGTGGCCGGTCACGTAGTTGATGTTCGCGCCCGGGGCGATGCCGATACCGCCGACCTGTGCGGCGAGCGCGTCGGACAGGTAGTCGCCGTTGAGGTTCAGCGTCGCCGACACGTCGTACTCCTTCGGACGCAGCAGAATCTGCTGCAGGAAGGCGTCGGCGATGGCGTCCTTGATGACCAGGCCCGCGCCCGGCTTGCCTTCCGGAATCACGTGCCACGGGCCGCCGTCGAGTTCGACCGCGCCGAAGTAGTCACGCGCCACCTGGTAGCCCCAGTCACGGAAGCCACCTTCGGTGTACTTCATGATGTTGCCCTTGTGGACCAGGGTCACCGACTTGCGCTTGTTCTCGATCGCGTAGGAAATCGCGCTGTGCACCAGGCGCTCGGTGCCGAGGCGGCTGACCGGCTTGATGCCCAGGCCGACTTCGACCGGCAGCTCGCGCGCCGGAGCGCCGATGGCCTGCAGTTCGCCGAGCCACGCCGCGTTCTTCTCGGCGGTGCCGAAGCGGATCTTGTCGAATGCCTGCGGGAACTCCTTCTGCAGGAAATCCAGCACTTTCTGCGAGTCGGCGCTGCCGCCGGCCCATTCGATGCCGGCGTAGATGTCCTCGGTGTTCTCGCGGAAGATCACCATGTCGACGTCGCCCGGCTTCTTGACCGGCGAGGGCACGCCTTCGAACCAACGCACCGGGCGCAGGCAGACGTACAGGTCGAGCATCTGGCGCAGGGCGACGTTGAGGGAACGGATGCCGCCGCCGACCGGCGTGGTCAGCGGACCCTTGATGCTGACCAGGTAGTCGCGGCAGGCCTGCACGGTGCCGTCCGGCAGCCAGGTGCCATAGGTGTTGTTGGCTTTTTCGCCGGCGAAGACCTCGACCCATTCGATCTTCTTCTGGCCGCCGTAGGCCTTGGCGACCGCGGCGTCGAGCACGCGCACCGAAGCGCGCCAGATGTCCGGGCCGGTGCCGTCGCCTTCGATGAACGGGATGATCGGACGATCCGGCACGTTGAGGCCGGTCGGGGTCTTGGTGATCTTGGCGCCGCCTGCGGGCGGCGTCGCTACGAACTCGGTCATTACGATCTCCAGTGGGGCCGCCGTGCGCTGGCGCACGGGGCGGAGCAGGGTCCTTGCGGAAAGCGGTGCGGCTGCGATCCGGCCCGCCATTGTCGCGGTTCGGGCGGGGCGAGGCAAAGACCGGACGGGTATAAGGCCGACGCGCTATGGAATGATGCGTCCCGGGCTTGCCCTGGACGGGCCCGGCTCATTGCTGCAGCGGCCGAGTCGTCGACCGCTCGAACCATCCGTGGAGGACCTGCGATGCAAACGGAGCAAACCGACTCGGCGCTGCCGGAATTGACCGAAGCCTGCGAGGACGGTTTCGTCGACTGCACCTTCAAGATCGAAGATCTGCGCTCGGATGCGGATCACTACTACTTCCGCATGTCGGCGCGTCACGAGGGCGAGATCGTCGGGCTGGACGCGCGACTGGTGAAGCGGATCGGTCCGGGATTCGATGCCGACATGCACCTGCGGCAAGAGCACGTCTACGGCGAAGGCCTGGTGCTGTCGTCGACCGGTGCGGCCAGCGACCGCCTGATCCGCGCGTTGGCGAAGCTGTACGCGATCGAGCCGTTCGAGCGCGTCGCCGCCGCGAGCGAGTCCTACACCTTGATCGCGCTGCAGCAGGAAGACACCGAGCTGGAAACCCATGCGGTCCGGGCCAAGATCTTCGGCCGCGACCAGGACGAAGCCGCGCTCGACGAGGATTACTACGAGAGCTTCTTCCACATCGACCTGCCCAACGGTTATGTCCATTGGAACGAAAAAGACGCCGACTACCGCGAGCCCTTGCTGAGGGCGTGGAGCGGGGCCGCCGTGGATCGGTCTAGTCCGTAGCGTTCGCCGAACGGTGGGTCATTGCGTTCGTGCTCGGGCGGTCGTGATCCGTAACGGACCGCGCGCTCGCCGACCAATGCTGCGGCGATAACGGCTCCAAGCCATACGCTGCCCGCGCCTGATCGCATTGCGGGCTTGGTCGCCCGTCTTCCCACGCGGGGTACAGCTCGCGGCAGGGCGAAGGGCGCAGCGGGTAGATGCCGCACTGGGCGTCGGCGCCGACCGTGCCGCGCAGGGAATGGCAATGGATGCGGCCGGCATAGGTGCCGCGCATGACCACGCGGTGCGGGTCGAGGACTTCGGTCGCGGCGCTCGGGGTGAGGCCGTCCGGGTGGGCGTCGGTTTCGCTCCAGTGGAAGGCGACGCGGAAATGGGCGCAGCAGGCGCCGCAGTGCAGGCAGGGATGGGTCGACATCGCCGAACGGAACCGATGGGATCGGCGCCATTTTCTCATCGGCCCCGGCGCGGCCGGCAAGAGGCGCCGGCGATGCGGCGGGTGCGTTTCGAGTCAGCGGTTATGGCTATGGACACGAAACCGATCGGGGCCGCAGCGACGATGTCGATGCGGCCCCGCTGCATGGCGAGCTGCGATGGCGCAGCGGTGGCCGTGCTTCAGCGCGCGCGGCTCAGGCGCCGCAGCACTTCTTGTACTTCTTGCCGCTGCCGCAGGAGCAGGGGTCGTTGCGGTCCGGGGTCTCGACGCGGCGCAGCGGTTCGCGCGGGGTCAGGGCCTCGATGCGGTGGTGGTGCAGGTCGGCCAGCATGCCGGGCAGGCCGGCAACGATCTCCAGGCGCTCGCGGTAGCTGATCGGGGTCGGCGGCGCCGCCGGGTCCTCGCCGAGCACTTCGCCGCTGGCGAGGCGGTCGAACAGGCCGAAGATTTCGTCCATCCAGTCGTTGTCGTCGAGCCACTGGTCCCAGGCCGCTTCGCGCAGCTCGACGCCGCGGAAGAAACCGAAGGCCCAGTCGCGGCCGACGTCGAGTTCGTCCGGGGCATCGGCTTCGGGCTCTTCCGGCAGCCACAGCAGGGGCGCCAGGTGGTCGGGCAGGTCGTCGTCGCCGTGGCAGACGCGCGAGCTGACCATGTTCCAATGGCCGAGCAGCAGCGCCTGGATCTCGTCGGCCTCGGCCTGGTCGTTCCAGCGCGGCGCCTTGCCGCCCCAGACCACCGGCTGCCATTCCTCGGCCGTCGGCTGTTCGGGGCTGACCGCCAGGGCCGACAGGAAGCCGTCCAGCGCTTCCAGATTGAAGCCCTTGTGGGGCACGGCGCGCTGATCGAGCAGGTCGGCCAGGCGTTCGATCTGCTCGTCGTCGAGGTAGGCAGGCGGTTTCATGGCGGGGCTCGGGACAGGGGAGAGGACGCGCATGGTAGTCGCAGCGGCGTGCTTGCGACGAAAATATCGCCATGACCGCCCGTATCGCGTTGCCCGCCGCCTGCCCCTGCGACCCTTCGCGCCGCTATGCCGACTGCTGCGGCCGGCTGCATGCCGGGGCCGCCGCCGCTACCGCCGAGGCCCTGATGCGCTCGCGCTACAGCGCCTACGCCTTGGGCGACCTGGAGTACCTGCGGGCCAGCTGGTTCCCGGACACCTGCCCCAGCGAGCTCGATTTCGAGCCGGGGGTGCGCTGGCTCGGCCTGGACGTGAAGCGGCACCGTCTCGACGGCGAGGACGCGGCGACGGTCGAATTCGTCGCCCGTTATCGGGTCGGCGGCGGTTCGGCGGCGCGCCTGCACGAGCTCAGCCGTTTCGTCCGGGTCGAGGGGCGCTGGCTGTACGTGGACGGGGAGTTTCCGCAGGGGTAGTGGCGGGTTCGGCTCCGCGGAATCGATGCGGGGTTGGCGCAGCAGGAGCAAATCCTCCGGCCCCCTTTTTCAAAAGGGGGAACCCGTTTGCTGAAGTTCTGAAGCGATCTGCTGCATGCCCCTGGTCCATCGGCGATTACGGATCGCACGGACAAAAAAAGGGCGCGGCAGTGAGCCGCGCCCGGGCTTGCCCGCCCATGAGGCGGAGAGAGAGGGTTACTTCACTTCGAGTTCGGTGGTGTTGGCCACGGCGCCGTTGGCGCTGATCTCGACCTTGTACTTGCCGGCCGGCCACGGCGAAGCCTTGGCGAACTGGAAGTTGGTGGTTTCGGCACCGGTGGTGTTGAGGGTCTGCTTCTCTTCGCCGGCGGTCTGGCCGTCCTGATAGACGAGCTTGGCGGCCACTTCGGCGTTGCTTGCGGTGCCGTCGGTGGCGACCGAGGCGACGATCTTGTCGGTCGGCTTGAAGCTGGTGGTCGGCGCGGCGATCTTCTTGTCCGGACCGGCGGCGGTGCCCAAGGTCACCGACACCACGCTCAACGCGGCCGGGGCCGGAGCGGGTTCGACCGGAGCCGGAGCCGGGGTTTCGGTCGGGGCCGGAGCCGGTGCGGGCGCTACCGCTTCTTCCTTCTTCTTGCAGCCGGCCAGAGCCAACGCGGCCACGAGGGCAGCGGCAACGGCGTAATGCGTACGATTGCGGATCAACATGGTGGATCTCCTGGAAAGACGATGGTGATGATGGTGAAACGCAGTCGACGGATCAGTCGTTGATGGTCGGAATCTTGAGGATCTGGCCGGGCTGGATCTGGTCGGGATCGTCGAGCTGATCGCGATTGGCCTCGAAGATCGCGTTCCACTTGCTCGCCTTGCCGTAGAACTGTTTGGCGATATGCGAAAGCGTGTCGCCCTTTTCGACCGTATAGGTCTGTTCGCCGACTTTTTCCGCAGTCGTATCGACCGTCACCGTCACGTCGGAGAAGTCGGCCTTCTCGACTTTCTCCGCGGTGGTATCGACATTGGTGGTCACATCGGAAAAATCGGCTTTCTTGTCCGGGGTAGTCATGGGTTGAGGGCTCCTGCCGAAGTGGCGAGCGCAACATGACATGCGGCTTGTTAAAAATGTATAGCGCCGGCGTGAACTCACATTACAAAACTGAATAATGTGATTCTGCGCATTCAGCGCAGCGGACGGCCCGGCCCAGAGGCCGGGCTCAAAGGCACATTACTGGCGTTCGTCGCGGCCGACGCTCGGACGCGACAGGCCCGGGCTGCCGCGCCAGGGGTTGATGTCCAAGCCGCCGCGGCGGGTGTAGCGCGCCTCGACCGACAGCCACTGTGGCTGGCAGCGGCGGCTGAGGTCGGAATGGATGCGTTCGACGCATTGCTCGTGGAACTCGGCGTGGTCGCGGAACGAGACCAGATAGCGCAACAGCGCGGCGCGATCGAGCTTGGGGCCGCGATAGGCGATGACCACCCGCGCCCAATCCGGTTGACCGGTGACCGGACAATTCGACTTGAGCAGCGCGCTGCCGAGGGTTTCCTCGACGATCTCGCCGGCATCGGCGGCGAGGTGCTCGGCGTTCGGTGGGCCGTAGTCGTCGATCGCGACGTCGAGCTCGTCGATCGACTCGACGCCGTCGGCGGTGTCGATCGGCGGCAGGCCGAATGCGACCTCGACCGGCGCGCCGGCGGCGGCCGACAGATCGCGGGCGATGGTCGCCAGGACCACGCCATCGTCGTCGAAGCGGGTGGCATTGAAGGAGTTGAGGTAGAGCTTGAGCGACTTGGACTCGATCAGCTGCGGCGAAGTCGCCGGCACCGACAGGGTCGCGGTGGCGACGCGCGGCTTGCCGCGAGCGTCCAGCCAGCTCAGCTCGTAGGCGTGCCAGCGGTCGATGCCGACGAAGGGCAGGGCGTCGTCGGCCAGGCCGATATGGGCGCGGCCGAGCGAACGGGCGATCGGAAACAGCAGCGAGGCGTCGTACTCGCGCGGGTAATCGACGTGGCGGCCGAGGGGGAGGTCATGGGAGGTCATGGCGACATTTTAGCCGCTGGCGGTGGGGAGGCCCGTTAGGATCGGTTGCCTGGCCTGCTCCAGCCCGCCGCAACCCCGCCCCAGCCTGGCCTTTGCGTTTCCCTCCTTTGAAAAAGGGGGGAGGGGGATTTGCTGGTGCTTGCGGCGCATCGCGCCGAACAGCAAATCCCCCGCGCCGACAGACGACGCGCACTTCGAACACAGGCCGGGCGCTTGCCCCCTTTGTCAAAGGGGGCAGGGAGTTACGCAGGGCGAGTGGTTGGTGTTGCGCATCTCGCCGGTGTTGCGCCTTCTGACTTGCCTCGGCTGTTCCCCCTTTGGAAAAGGGGGCCGGGGGTGCTTCCCGCCTTAGCCCGCCGCCTTCGCCCCATGCAGATAGTCCAGCGTCACCTGCAGCATCGCGCGCAGGCCGACGTCGAGCGAGCTCTCGTCGAGCTTGAACTTCGGCGAATGGTTGCTCGGCGCGGTGGCCGCGTCGACGCCCGGCGCGGTCGCGCCGACGAAGAAGAACATCGCCGGCACCTCCTTGGCGTAGTACGAGAAGTCCTCGGCGCCCATCACCAGCGGCATCTCGACCACGTTGGCGTCGCCGGCCACGGCCTTGAGGCTCGGCAGCATGCGCGCGGTCAGGGCCGGGTCGTTGTAGGTCACCGGGTTGCCGTCCTGGTCGGGCACCGTAGCCTCGGCCTGGGCGCCGTGGGCGGCGCTGACGTGTTCGGCGACGTTCTTGAGGTCCTTGAAGATCGCCTGACGCATGCCCTCGTCGAAGGTGCGGATGGTGCCGATCATTTCGACGTCGTCGGGAATGATGTTGTAGCGGATGCCGCCCTTGATTGCGCCGAAGCTCACCACCGCCGGCAGCTTGGCGATGTTGGTGCGGCGGCTGACGATGGTCTGGGCGCTGCCGATCACGTCGGCGGCGGCGACGATCGGGTCGACCCCGGCCCAGGGCGCCGAGCCGTGGGTCTGGCGGCCCTTGATCTTGATGGTGAACCGGTCGGACGCCGCCATCAGCGGGCCCTGGCGCACGCCGAGCTGGCCGGCCGACAGGGTCGAGAACACGTGCAGGCCGAACATGGCCTCGGGCTTGAAGTCCTTGAACAGCCCGTCCTTGAGCATCAGCGAAGCGCCGCCCTCTTCGTCGGCGGGCGCGCCCTCTTCGGCCGGCTGGAACACCAGCATCACCTGGCCCGGCAGGTCTTTCTTCATCGCCACCAGGGCGTCGGCGATGCCGAGCAGGATGCCGGTGTGGGCGTCGTGGCCGCAGGCGTGCATCACCCCGACGGTTTCGCCGCGGAAGTTCGCCGTGGCCTTGGACGCGAACGGCAGATCGACCTGCTCGGTGACCGGCAGCGCGTCCATGTCGGCGCGCAGGGCGATCTTCGGCCCGGGCTTGCCGCCTTCGATGATCGCGACCACGCCGTGGCGGGCGATGCCGGTGCGCGGCTTGAGGCCGAGCTTGCGCAGATGCTCGGCGACCTTGGCCGCGGTGCGCTCCTCGCGGTTGGACAGCTCCGGATGCTGGTGGAAGTCGCGGCGCCAGGCGATCACATCGGCCTTGAGCTGGGCGGCGGCGGCTTTCACCTCGGGGCGTTCGGCCGATGCCGCGGCGGTTTGCGCCGTGGCGGCGAGCGGGAGGGCGGCGAAGGCGGAGCAGCTCAGGACGCAACTCAAGGCGACGGACAGCGGACGCTTCATCGACGGACTCCGGCAGGAAAGTCCCGATCCTAGCCGATGCCCGCCGGCGGGGCTGCGCGACCTTGGTCGGTTCGGTTCGCCCCGCCCCGTGTTCATCGAATCGCGGGGCACCCCCTGTAGGAGCGACGCAAGTCGCGACCGCGAAACCGCGCCTGCGTCGTAACCCCCATGCCGTGATCGCGGCTTGTGACCGAAGGAAATCCGCTAGGACGCCGCTCCTACCCGTTGCAGCGTAGGCCCGCTCTAACCGCCGTGCAGATAATCCAGCGCCACCTGCAGCATCGTCTTGGTGCCGACTTCGAGCGCGCCCTCGTCGAGCAGGAACTGTGGCGAATGATTGATCGGCGCCTTGGCCGGGTCGATGCCCGCCGCGGTCGAGCCGACGAAGAAATAGAACCCCGGCACGGTGTTGGCGAACTGCGAGAAATCCTCGGCCACGGTCACCATCGCCGACTCCTTCACCCGCGCCTCGCCGGCCGCGCGCTGCAGGGACGGCAGCACGCGCCGAGTCAGGGCCGGGTCGTTGATCGTCGCCGGCGCGTTGTTGACCACCTGTAACTCGGCGCTGGCGCCGGCGGCGTGGGCGTAGTCCTCGGCGGTGCGGCGCAGGCGCGCGATCACGTCCTCGCGCACCGCCGCATCGAAGGTGCGCAGGGTGCCGACCAACTTGGCTTCGTCGGGAATGATGTTGAAGCGCACCCCGGCATTGAACTGGCCGGCGGTCAGCACCACCGGAGTCGCGGCGATGTTGACCTGGCGTGCGATCAGGCTCTGGCTGGCGAGCAGGATCTGCGCACCGACGGTGATCGGGTCCACGCCGTCCCAGGGGCGCGAGCCGTGGGTCTGCTTGCCGCGCACGGTCAGGCTCCATTCGTCGGCGCTGGCGAGCATCGGCCCGCTGCGGTAGCCGACCTCGCCGACACTCAAGCCGGCCCAGACGTGCAGCCCGAACACCGCCTCGGGCTTGAACGCCTTGAACACGCCTTCGCTGAGCATCATCGCCGCACCGAACGGCGCGCCCGCCACCGGCGGGCCTTCTTCGGCCGGCTGGAACACGAACATCACCTCGCCGGGCAGTTGCTCTTTCTGCGCCGCCAGCGCGGTGGCGACACCGAGCAGGATCGCGACATGCGCGTCGTGGCCGCAGGCGTGCATCACCCCGACCGGCTGGCCGCGGTAGTCGGCCTTGACCTGCGAAGCGAACGGTAGCCCGGCCGGCTCGGTCACCGGCAGCGCATCCATGTCGGCACGGATCGCGATGCGCGGCCCCGGCTTGCCGCCCTTGAGCACGGCGATCACGCCGGTGTGGGCGATGCCGGTACGCGGCTGCAGACCGAGCTTGCGCAACTGGTCGGCGATGAGCTTGGCCGTGCGCACTTCGTGCTGGCCGAGTTCCGGGTGCTGATGGATGTCGCGGCGCCAGGTCACGACCTGGTCGCGCACCTGCTGCGCGGCCTCGGCGACCTGCGCAGGTTCCGCGGCCGTGGCAGCGATGGCGGATTCTGCAGCCAGGCAGGACAAGGCCGCAGTGAGCGCGACCGACAGTGCGCGCAGGGAAACGAGTCGCATCGGAGCTCTCGACGACGAAGGGGAGAAACGCAGCCTGCCTGGGCGGGACGGCTGCGCCAAGTCCTGTGCCGGCGTTGGCGGCAGACCGAGTACGAACGGCATCCGAGCGACTGTGGACGGGTACTGCGGCGCTCGACAGCTTCACTGCACGGGCGCCAGATTGCGCCGCCGCCGTATCGGGGTAAAATGAGAATGATTATTGTTCGTGACTACGGCGCGCCCGGAATTCCAGGGTCCTGCCACCGGCCGCGTCGCGCTTGGTCGCGACCGTCCGGCGACGACGCCCAGGGACGCGCCGCGCGCGTTCCGTACCTTCCGACTCCCTTTCTACAGGCTTCCGTCCATGCCGTTCTCGTCCGCATCGAACCCGACCGCGCTGCCGCAGGCGATCCGTCTGGCTCTGTTGGGTTTGTCGCTGCTGCTCGGCGCGTTCGCCGCGCGGGCGGCCGAACCGACCGAGGCGAGCGATCCGACCACGCTCGACGAGGTGCAGGTGCGCGCGCCGATCGCCAGGCGCAGCCAGACCGTGACCAAGACCGACACCTCGCTGATCGAGGTGCCGCAGTCGATCTCGGTGGTGACTGCGCAGCAGATGCGCGACCGCGGTATCCAGGGGGTCGAGGAAGCGGTCTGGTACACCGCCGGCGCGCAGGGCGGCGGCTACGGCCAGGACACCCGCAGCGACTGGCTGTTGGTGCGCGGTTTCAGCCCGGCGCGCTACATGGACGGGCTGGCCTTGACCGACGGCGTCTGGACCGGCGGCACCCGCATCGAGCCCTACGGCCTTGAACGCCTGGAAGTGCTGAAGGGGCCGTCGTCGGTGTCGTACGGGGCGATGCCGCCGGGCGGCCTGGTCAATATGGTGAGTAAGCGCCCGGTCGCCGAGCCGCTGCGCGAAGTCGAAGTCACCGTCGGCAACTACGATCTGCGCCAGGCGGCGTTCGATTTCGGCGGCCCGCTCGGCGACAGCGGCCGCTGGACCTACCGGCTCACCGGCCTGGCGCGCAACAGCGACAACCACGTCGACTACGTCCACGACGATCGCTACTTCTTCGCCCCGGCTTTGACTTGGAAACCGAGCGAAGCGACCTCGCTGACCTGGCTCGCGCGCTACCAGAAGGCCGACACCGCCCAGGGCGGCGGTTTCCTACCGGCTGCCGGCACCTTGCTTGCGAACCCGAACGGCAAGATTCCGAGCCATCGCTACACCGGCGAGCCGGGCTGGAACGATTACCTCAAGACCATGACCTCGGTCGGCTACGAATTCAGCCACCGCTTCGGCGGCGCGCTCGAGTTCCGCCAGAACCTGCGCTACGGCAAGGTCGAGGTCGACCACGACGCCGGCGTCGGCGCATTCGGCCTGCAGGCCGACCAGCGCACGCTGACGCGCTACTACTTCCCGCTCGAGGAGGAGTCGACCTCGTTCGCGGTCGACAACAACCTGCAGTGGAACCTCGATGCCGGCGCCTGGCGCCACACCGTCCTGGCCGGCGTCGACTACCGCCGCCTCAACAGCGACTACGCCTCGGCGTTCGCCTTCGGCGCGCCGTCGCTGGATATCTTCGCTCCGGTCTACGGCGCCGCCATCGTCAAGCCGGCCTATACCTCGCGCCAGGACAAGACCCAGCAGCAGCTCGGGCTATACCTGCAGGACCAGATCGAGATCGACCGCTGGGTGATCACCGCCGCCGGGCGCCAGGACCGCGTGCGCACCCGCACCGAACAACTGCTGGCCACGCCGGTCGCGCGCGAACGCCAGAGCGACAGCCGCTTCTCTGGCCGTCTCGGCGTGAACTACCTGTTCGATTCGGGCTGGGCGCCGTACCTGGCCTGGTCGCAATCGTTCGAGCCGACCGTGGGCGTCGACTTCGCCGGGCAATCGTTCCGGCCGACCACAGGCGAACAGATCGAAGCCGGATTGAAGTTCCAGCCGGCCAGCGGCCGCGCGCTGGCGACTCTGGCGGTCTACGAGATCAAGCAGGAAAACACCCTGACGGTCGACCCGAACCACACCTTGTTCTCGGTGCAGCAGGGCCAGACCCGAGTGCGCGGCGCCGAACTCGAAGGCCGCTGGAACCTGCGCAACGGCCTGAGCCTGTACGGCGCCTACACCTATACCGACAGCGAGGTGACGCGGACCAACGACGCCGCCGCGCTCGGCAAGCAGATCGCCCTGCAACCGCGCAACGTCGCTTCGCTGGGCGCCGACTACACGATTCCCTACGGCCCCTTGTCGGGTCTGGGCGTCGGCGCCGGCGTGCGTTACACCGGCGAGCACTACGGCGATATCTACAACCAGTGGAAGACCCCGTCCTACACCGTGTTCGACGCCTCGCTGCGCTACGACCTGCAGAACTGGCGCTTCCAGCTCAATGCCAGCAACCTCACCGACAAGGAATACATCAGCGTCTGCAACAGTGCGGCGTGGTGCTACTACGGCTACCCGCGCACGGTGACGGCGACGGTGCGCTACCAGTGGTGACCGACGCTTTAGCCGTTGCAGTTCCCCCCTTTGGAAAAGGGGGGTAGGGGGGATTTGCTTTTGCGCATCAGTGCGCATCACGCCGAGAAGCAAATCCCCCGCGCTGAAGATGCATCTGGCTTCGTGCTCGCGTAAAGCGCTGGCCCCCTTTTTCAAAGGGGGCAATGGAGTACGCGCTTGCGGTCGGCCGCAAACCAGCCGCTGACTTCATTGTCCGAATAGCCGTTGCAGTTCCCCCTTTGAAAAAGGGGGGCAGGGGGATTTGCTTTTGCGCATCTAGTGCGAATCACGCCGAGAAGCAAATCCCCCGCGCCGCAACCCGTTTCGGACCTAGTGCCGGCGCAGGGCGCTGGCCCCCTTTTTCAAAGGGGGCAACGGATTACGCGCTTGTTGTCGAAAACAGCCGCAAACCAGCCGCTAAACCTCAGCGCCCGATCAGCGCCATGCCGACCGCGGTGTAGCGGTCGCCGGCGATCGCGTCCGGGCGGAACACCGTGTCGAGTGCGGCGAGTTCGTCGGGCGACAACATCACCTGCAAGGCGCCCAAGTTGTCTTCCAGGTACTTGCGGCGCTTGGTGCCGGGGATCGGCACGATGTGCTCGCCCTGCGCCAGCACCCAGGCCAGGGCCAGTTGTGCCGGCGTGCAGCCCTTGTTCGTGGCCAATCGCTTCACCTGTTCGGCCAGTTCCAGGTTGCGGACGAAGTTGTCGCCCTGGAAGCGCGGGGTCGACAGGCGGAAATCGTCGCTTTGCAGCTCGCTCGGGCTGGCGATGTTGCCGGTCAGGAAGCCGCGGCCCAGCGGGCTGTAGGGGACGAAGCCGATGCCGAGACGCTCGCAGGTCGCGAGCACGTCGTTGCGCTCGGGGTCGCGCGTCCACAACGAATATTCGCTCTGCACCGCGGTGATCGGGTGCACGGCATGCGCGCGCTGCAAGGTCTGCGCCGACGGTTCCGACAGGCCGAGGTAGCGCACCTTGCCCTGTTGCACCAGTTCGGCCATCGCGCCGACGGTGTCCTCGATCGGCACCTCGGCGTCGATGCGGTGCTGGTAGTACAGGTCGATATGGTCGGTGCCCAGGCGCTGCAGGCTGCCTTCGATCGAGCTTCGCACGTATTCGGGGCGGCCGTTGATGCCGCGCAGTTCGGGGCGGTCGGGATCGAACACGATGCCGAACTTGGTCGCCAGGAACACCTGCTCGCGGCGGCCGCGCAAGGCTTTGCCGAGCAGGCGCTCGTTGGTGTGCGGGCCGTACATGTCGGCGGTGTCGAGCAGGGTCACGCCGAGTTCGAGGGCACGGTCGAGGGTGGCGAGCGACTCGCCCTCGTCGGCATCGCCATAGGCGAAGCTCATGCCCATGCAGCCCAGGCCGAGTGCGGAGACGGCCGGGCCGTTGCGGCCGAGGCGGCGGGTCGGGATGGCGGTAGCGTTCATGCGGAGTCCTCTGCGAACGGGGGAGGGGAAAGGCGGAAGCGAACTGGCCGGCGGCGCCGGGCCTTGCAGCACGGCGCGGCGAGGTCGCGACGGACAGGCCGAGCCAATCAGACCGGTCCGATGGGCCCGACCCCGTGTAGGCGATACGGCGTCCTCGTCCCGGGCCGGGTCGGCTGGGGCCAGGAGACAGACGATAGGCCTGGCAGATTGCTGAAAAAACAGGAATTATCCGAATGACTCTTGAAGCATTGCTTCATAATCAACGGTGCCCTGTATGGCTTCCCACCCGCTCCCCGCCGTCATCGCCTTCGCCCGCGTGGCCCACCACGAAAGCTTCACTCGCGCCGCGGCCGAGCTGGAGCTGTCGCCGTCGGCGCTGTCGCAAACCGTACGCACCCTGGAGGCCAAGCTCGGCGTGCGTCTGCTCAACCGCACCACTCGCCGGGTCGGCCTGACCGAGCATGGCGCGCGTTTCCTCGAACAGATCGGCCCGGGGCTGGCCCAGATCGAGGCCGCCTTCGATGACCTCAACGCGGTCCGCGACCGCCCGACCGGGCGCCTGCGCATCAACACCGGCCGGGTCGCCGCGCGCCTGCTGCTCGAACCGAACTTGCCGGCGTTCCTCGCCCGTTATCCGCAGATGCAGGTCGAGGTGTTCGCCGACGACACCCTCGCCGACTTGGTCGCGGGCGGTTTCGACGCCGGCATCCGCCTCGGCGAATGCCTGGCCAAGGACATGATCGCGCTGCCGCTCGGAGGCCCGCAGCGGCAGATCGTGGTCGGGTCGCCGGCCTACTTCGAGCAGCGGACGCACCCGCGCACACCCGAGGAATTGGTCGACCACGAATGCCTGCGCCATCGCCTGCCCGGCAGCGGTCGGCTGATGGCCTGGGAGTTCACCCGCGACGGCCGCGAGTACGAGGTCGACGTCGCCGGGCGGCTGATCTACAACGACAGCAGCCTGGCCTTGAACATGGTCCGTGCCGGCTGCGGCCTGATGCAGGCCTTCGAGCCGATGGTGACCGAGGACCTGCGCAGCGGCGGCCTGGTGCAAGTGCTCGACGCTTACACGCCGGCGTTCCCGGGGTTCCATATCTATTACCCGGCGCGCAAGCAGTTACCGACCAAGCTGCGCGTGTTCGTGGACTTCATGCGCGAGCATTGCTGAGCGGCGATTCGTTCGAGCTTGCGGTCAAGGGCAGGGGGCGCGTTCCGGTCGCATCGCGCTCGCCTTTCGCCGCGGCCCGTGCGAGGCTGCGGCGACCCGCCCGGGACTCGCCATGACCGCAACCGTCGCGCCCGCCGCTCCATCGAAAGCATTGCAGGGCGACGCCGCGCTGGTGCGCGCGCTGGGCCCGTTCCAGCTCGGCGCCTCGATCATCAACATCATCGTCGGCGCCGGCATCTTCATGCTGCCGGCGCTGCTGTCCGGGCGCATGGGCGTCAGCGCGCCGCTGGTGTTCGTCGCCGGCGCCATCGCGATCGTGCCGATCGCGCTGTGCTTCTCGGCCATCGGCAGTCGCGCCGCCGCGACCGGCGGGCCCTATACCTACGTCGGTGCGGCGTTCGGGCCGTTCGCGGGTTTTCTTGCCGGCGCCTTGATGTGGATCTGCAACACCGCCTCCAGCGCCGGTGTCGCCGCGGCGTTGGCCGAGCAGGCCGGCAATGCCTGGGCGGTGCTGCGCGAGCCGCTGCCGCGCGGCGCCTTCATCGCCGCGGTCTACGCGGTCCTGTTCGCGCTCAATGCCTTCGGCGTGCGCCTGGGCGCGCGCATGATCGTGCTGCTGGCGACTTTGAAACTTACCCCGCTGTTCCTGCTGGCGACGCTGGGGCTGTACTTCGTCGACTGGCAGCAGGTCGGCTGGAGCGAGGTGCCGTCGTGGAGCGCGCTCGGTTCGTCGATGGTGCTGGTGGTGTTCGCTTACTCCGGCATGGAAACGGCGCTGGTGCCGACCGGCGAAGTGCGCGACCCGTCGCGCCACGTGCCGCGCGCGACCTTGTCGGCGATCGTGGTGGTGGTGTTGCTTTACGTCGGCATCCAGGTGGTCTGCCAGGGCGTGTTGGGCGCGCGGCTCGCTGCGAGCACCGCGCCGATCGCCGATGCCGCCGGCGCGATCTGGTCGCCCGGCCACGGCCTGTTGCTGCTGACCGCCGGCGTGTCTATGACCGGCTTCCTGATGGGCAATCTGTTCGCGTCATCGCGGCTGCTGTTCGCGCTCGGCCGCGACGGCTACCTGCCGCAGGCCTTCGGCCGCGTCGATGCGCGGCACCACGTGCCGCGCGTGGCGTTAGCGGCGCATGCCGGCATCGCCCTGGCGCTGGCGTGGATGGGCAATTTCGAAACCCTGGCGCTGATCTCCGGCGGCGCCATCTGCCTGCTGTTCGCGGCGGTGTCGATCGCCGCCTGGCGCGCCCAGGCCGTCGATCTACGCGGACCCGGCGAACCCTTCGCGATGCCGGGCGGCGCCTGGGTCATGCCCGCGCTGGCGGTGCTGACGATGGTGGCGATCCTGGCGACGATGACGCGCGCGCAATGGGCAGCGATCGCCGCCTCGCTGGCGGTGCTGGTCGCGTTGTACGGCGTGCTGCGGGTGCTGCGTCGGCGCGGCTGAGCGCGCCGCGCCTACAAACGAGAACAGGCTAGATCGCGCACACGGCCGGCATCGAGCGCGACGCCGTCGATGCGGCCGTCGGCGCCGCGATGGAAACGGTAGCTCAACAGCCCCTGGACGAAGCGGTCGCGTTCCAGCGGTTCCAGGGCGACGGCGGGGAAGCGCGGGTCGAGTTGCTGCAGGGCGCCGTCGACGAGTTCGAACTCGTAGTCGCGTCCGAGCTCGTCGCAGCGATAGCGGCCGGCATAGGCCTGCAATTCGTCGGCCGTAGGCGCGGCGACGTCGACGGCGAGGTAATCCCTGCCGCGGTCGCCGGTGGTCACCGTCATCCTGCGTGGCCGGTCGCGAGTGCGCTCATGGAAGCGCAGCGTGGCGATCGAAGGCGCGCTCAGTTCGAACTCGGTGCTGCCCAAGGGCCGCAGCATGAATTCGTCGTCGAAGTGGTGCAGGGCGAGCCGGCCGTCGGCAAGGACGATCTTGCGCAGCTCGCCGCTTTCGGCATGGCGATAGACGCCGGTCCACTGCTGCAATTGAGCGGGCGTCAGGTGCGCCGACTTGCGCTGCACCGTGGCGCTGTCCTGCGCGAGCGAAGGCGGCAGGCCCAACCACAGGTCGGCGATGCGTTCGGCCCAACGCTGCGGTTGCGCTTCGGCGAAATTGCACAAAGTGGCGACGCTCAGATGCCGCTGCGGGAAACGCAGCAGCTCGGCGCGATACCCGCCCCAGGCGCCGCCATGCCGCACCGTGGCCAGGCCGCGGTACTCGCCCATCTTGAGGCCGAGGCCGTAGTCGATGCGCTTGCCGTCGTCGAGCGCGCCGGCTTGCTGCATCTGCGCGAGCATCGCCGCGGTGCCGACCTTGGGCTCGTAGAAATTGCGGTCCCAGCGCAGCAGGTCGGCGGTGGTGGTGTGCACCGAGCCGTCGCCGACCTGGTCCCAGTGCGGCTGATCGAGCCGGTAGCGTGTCGCGGTGTCGTGCGGCGGCGCGTCCACGGAAGCCTCGGCGCGCGCATAGGCCATCGCGCGACCGGGCACGAGCTCGGCGTGGTCGCGGCGGAAGCGGGTGTCGTGCATGCCGAGCGGGGCGAAGATCCGCTGCTGCGCGAATGCGGGCAGGGATTGCCCGGACACGCGTTCGACGATCCGGCCGGCAAGGAAATAGCCGGAGTTGCTGTACAGATGTTCGCTGCCGGGCGGGAAGTTGAGCGCACGCTGGCGGGTCAACGCGTCCAACGCCTGGGCGTCGGTGGCTTGGTCGTCGAAGGCCGCGCCGCCAAGGATCAGCAGGGCGATATAATCGCGCAGGCCGCTGGTGTGCTGCAGCAACTGACGGATGGTGATCCGACGGCCGTAGTCGGGCATCTCCGGCAGATGCTGGCGGATGTCGTCGTCGAGCGAAAGTTTGCCGTCCTGGGCCAGTAACAACACGCTGGCGGCGGTGAACTGCTTGGAGGTCGAGCCGATGTCGAACACGCTGTGCGGGCCGATCGGCACCCCGAGTTCGAGGCTGGCCATGCCGTAGCCGCGCTGGAACACGATCGCGTCGTCGCGATACACCGCCACCCCGCAACCCGGCGTATCGCGGCGGTTCCATTGCGCGAAGATCGCGTCGGTGGCGGCTTCGAGCGCGCCGCGGTCGGCGGTGTCGGGCGGCGCAGCGTGCGCGGTCGCGAGCGCCAGCAGGGGCAGCGCGAGGGTCGAGGCCAACCATCCGGCAACGCTCATGCGGCGGGTTCCTGGTCGTGTCCCGCGCGAGGCGGCGAGTCCTGTCGAGCGCTGCGCCGGGCGCAGCGGCCCGGCTTGACGGCATGGTCCTCGCGTTGGCGTCCACAGGCTTAGACGCGACGCACACAACGCAGCGGCCACCATGCCGGCATCCGCAGGCCACGCGCTTGATCCTTGACCGCCGGCTGTTGCCTACTAACGGCCTGCATCGCCTTCGTCCGGAACACAGCGGGAGCCGCGCGCCTCGATCCATGGCCAGCACCGCCGCCACCGCCGCGACGCCTTCCGCCTCCGCGCCACCGGCCGGGCCGCCCGCAGCGCCGCTGCCGATGTCGCGCTGGCGCATCGCCGGCTTCGTTTCGATCTCGCTGTTGCTCGGCCTGACCCAGAGCCTGGGCATGAACCTGGTGGCCTCGAACCTGCAACAGGTGCAGGGTGCGCTCGGCGCGACCAGCGCCGAAGCGACCTGGCTGCTGACCGCTTACTTCGCCACCAACATCCCGGCCAGCCTGCTGCTGACCAAGTTCCGCCTGCACTACGGCCTGCGCCTGTTCGCCGACCTGGGCATCGGCCTGTTCGTGGTCGCCGCGGTCGTGCACCTGCTCGCCAACGATCTCGATTCGGCGATCGCCGCGCGCGCGGCGCTGGGCATCGCTGCGGCGCCGTTGAGTTCGCTGACCGTGCTGTACATGGCCGAGGTTTTCGACGGGCCGAAGAAAGTGCTCGGGCTGATGTTCGGCTTCGCCGCACTGCAGACCGGCGCGCCGCTGTCGCGGATCATCGCCGAACCGCTGCTGCTCAACGCGCAATGGCACGGCATCGTGATCTTCGAACTCGGCCTGGCCCTGGCCTGCCTGGCCGCGATCAACCTGCTGCGGGTCACGCCGGCGCCGCGCCAGCCGATGTTCGACCGCCTCGACATCGCCAGCTTCCCGCTCTACGCCTCGGCCATCGCCCTGCTGTGCGTGGTGCTGACCCAGGGCCGGCTGCGCTGGTGGTTCGACACGCCCTGGCTCGGCGAGTGCCTGGTCGCGGCGGTGCTGTGCGGTGCCTTGTTCGTGGTGATCGAGATGAACCGCTCCAGGCCCATGGTCAACATCCGCTGGCTGTTGCACGGCGGCTACATGGTCAGGCTGGGCCTGGCGATCGTGCTCTCGCGCATGGTGCTGTCGGAGCAATCGGTCGGCGCGGTCGGCCTGCTCAACGTGCTGGGTCTGAACAACGAGCAGATGCATACGCTGTTCTGGCTGGTGTTGGCCGGCACCGTGGCCGGCTTCGTCGTCACCCTGCCGTTCCTGCCGAAGCAGCGTTTCGACATGCTCGGCCTGATCGCGGTCGGCCTGGTCGGCATCTGCGCCTGGTTCGATTCGTACGCGACCAACCTGACCCGGCCGGCGAATTTCTACATCACCCAGACCTTGATCGCGATGGCCGCCTCGATGTTCCTGGCCAGCTCGATCCTGCTCGCCCTGGTGCGGGTGGTCGCCGACGGCGTGCGCAACCTGGTCACCTTCATCGTCTTGTTCAGCACCACCAACGCACTCGGCGGCCTGCTCGGTTCGGCGGTGTTGGGTACCTATCTGAGCCAGCGCCAGACCGCGCATTACCAGCATCTGACCCAGTCGCTGACCCTCGGCGATCCGCAGGTGGTGCTGCGCACCCAACAACTCGGCGGCGCGGTCGCGCGCGTGGTCGGCGACAACGCCGCGCGCGGCAACCAGGCGCTGACCTCGCTGAGCCAGCAGGTCGCGCGCGAGTCCTGGGTGCTGGCCTACAACGACGTGTTCCTGGCCGTGGCCTGGCTCGCGCTCGGTGTGCTGGCCTGGGTGCTGCTGCTGAAGTGGCATCTGTGGCGGCGCGGCCACACCGTGGTGAGCTTCGCTTCGCAGGTGCCGGGTCCGTTCGGTCCGCCGGCCGCGGCGGCGCCCGCAGCCGTCCAGGACGAACGTCGCGACACGCCGGGCGAAGCCGCCGCGCTTCCCGCTTCCTCTCCCGTTCCCGCTACCTGATCCGAAGGACGCCCCATGCCGCTGAAGACGCCCTTCAAATCCAAGGCCACCGTGCCGGTCGTCGCGATCGCCGTCGTCGGCGTGTTGCTGATCCTCTACGCCTGGCGGCTATGGCCGTTTTCGAGCGCGCGCCAGACCACCGAGAACGCCTACGTGCGCGGCAGCGTCACCGTGATCGCGCCCAAGGTCGACGGCTATGTCGCCCAAGTGCGGGTGCAGGACTACATGCAGGTGCGCGCCGGGCAGGTGCTGGTCGAACTCGACGACCGCAACTACCGCCAACGCCTCGACCAGGCGCGCGCCAATCTCGCCGCGCAGCAGGCCAACCTGTCCAACTCGACCCAGGCCCGGCGCGTGCGCGAGGCCGCGGTCGCCAACGTCGAGGCCCAACTCAAGGCCGCGCAGGCGAACCTCGCCCGCGCCCAGGCCGACATGCGCCGCGCCAGCGCCCTGGTCGGCGACGGCTCGCTGTCGCTGCGCGAACGCGACCAGACCCTGGCGGCGCTGCGCCAGGCCGAGGCCGCACTCGGCCAGGCCCAGGCCGGGCGCCGCTCCGCCGACGAGGACGTACGCTCGGTGATCATCAACCGCGACGCGCTGACCGCCGCGGTCGCCAACGCCCAGGCCGCGGTGCAGTTGGCCGAGATCGACTTGGCCAACACCCGTATCCACGCGCCGCAGGCCGGCCAGCTCGGCGAGATCGGCGTGCGCCTGGGCCAGTACGTCACCCCCGGCACGCAGTTGATGCAACTGGTGCCGCAGCGGGTCTGGGTGGTCGCCAACTTCAAGGAATCGCAGACCGCGCGCATCCGCGCCGGGCAGGCCGCGAGTTTCCGCGTCGACGCGCTCGACGGCGCGGTGCTGCGCGGCCGGGTCGAGCGTCTGTCGCCGGCGACCGGTTCGGAATTCAGCGTGATCAAGACCGACAACGCCACCGGCAACTTCACCAAGGTCGCGCAGCGGCTGCCGGTGCGGATCGCGATCGACCCGGACCAGCCGATGGTGGCGCGCCTGCGCCCCGGCATGTCGGTCGAGGCGACGGTGGATACGGCGAGCGAGATCGACGAAGACGCCGTGCGTCGCGCCGAACAGGCTGCCGCGGCCAATGCGGCGCGCGATGCCGCGGTGCCGGTGGTCGCGAACCCTGCGCACGGCGCAAGCGAGCGAGGCCCCGATCAGCGCCCGCCCGCCGCCGCCGAGTCGCAAGGCGACCAGGGCACGACCCGATGAGGTCGACCCGCATCGTCTGGCGCATCGCCGCGATCGCCTTGGCGACGTGCACGCTCGCGGCCTGCGTGAGCGTCGCGCCGCCGCCGGGCTTCGCCGAGCCGTCGCCGGCCTGGCGCGATGCGCCGGGCGCCGGTGTCGCCGTGCAACGCGATTGGTGGCGCGGCTACAACGACCCGGTGCTCGGCGAACTGGTCGAACGCGCGCTCGCCGACAACACCGACCTGCGCCTGGCCGCGGCCCGCGTCGCCGAGGCGCGCGCCCTGCTCGATGCGCAAGGCGCGGTGCGATGGCCGACCCTGGATTTCTCGATGAGCGCGCAACGCGCGCGCAGCGTCGGCGCAGCGACCGGCCGCGCCAACCTTTCCAGCGTGACCCAGCCGCAGTTCCAGGCCGCCTACGAGGTCGATCTGTGGGGCCGCCTGGATGCGCTGACCGACGCCGCCCGCGCCAATCTGCTCGCCAACGAAACCGCCGCCGACAGCGTACGGCTCAGCGTCGCCGCGGCGGTGGCCTCGGCCTATCTGGGCTTGCGTGCGAGCGATGCGCGGCTCGAAGTCGCGCAGCGCACGCTGGCCTCGCGCGCCGGCGCGCGTAACGTCGCCCAGCGCCGTTTCGACACCGGCTACAGCTCGCGCCTGGAACTGAGCCAGGCCGAGGCCGAGTACCGCGCCACCGCCCAGGTCGTGCCGCAGTTGCGGCTCGCGATCCGACGCCAAGAGGACGCCCTGTCGGTGCTGCTCGGCCGCGCACCCGAAGCGGTGCCGCGCGGCCGCGCGCTGACCGAGATCGCCGCGCCGGCGCTGCCGTCGGCTGGCGTGCCTTCGCAATTGCTGCGGCGCCGTCCCGACATCGCCCAGGGCGAGGCGCAGATCGCCGCGGCCGACGCCAACCTGGCGGCGGCGCGCGCGCAATTGCTGCCGTCGCTGCGCCTCACCGGCTCGCTCGGCAGCCTCGAATCGAGCCTGCTGCATGGCGACCCGATCCGCCTGTGGAGCGTCGGCGGCAGCGTGCTGGCGCCGTTGTTCAACGGCGGCCGCCTGCGCGCGCAAGTGCAGGCAGGCGCCGCGCGCCGCGACCAGGCCGTGCTCGCCTATCGCAAGACCGTGCTGACCGCGTTCGCCGAAGTCGAGGATGCCTTGGCCGCGATCCGTTACCTGCACGAACAGCGCGATCAGGCCGAGCAACAGCGGGCCGCCTTGAGCGAAGCGCTGCGCATCGCCCACAACCGCTACAACGAAGGCTATGCCTCGTACCTGGAGGAGCTCGACGCGCAACGCAACCTGTTCAACGCCGAGTTGACAGTGTTGCAGCTGCAGGGCGAGGCGCTGACCGCCGAGGTCAACCTGTACAAGGCCCTGGGCGGCGGTTGGGAAGGGGGAGAGCGGTGAGGTTGCTGTGTTCCAGTTGATTAGCCGTGCTGGTCTCCCTCTTCCGTTTTACCGGAGAGGGAGTTGATCGCCGCATCCCTCAACCCCGCAACAACTCCGCATGCGCCAGCTCGATCGCGGCGAACTCCTTGTCCGGCGACTCCTCGTCCATCAGATACCAAGCGGCCGACAGGCCGGTGAAGGCGACAATCCATTGCAGTAAGCGGCGGCGCTCCAGGCGTGCAGCTTCAGCGACCAGATCGACACGTCGCAGCAGCCGGCCCGGCGCCAGGGCGGTCTCTTCGTCGGGGTCGGTGAACAGACAGGCGAAATCGAAACCGCGCTCGCCGATCAGGCGTTTGGGATCGATCGCGACCCAGCCGCGCGCGCCGGCGTCGAGCACGTTCTCGTGGTGCAGGTCGCCGTGCAACGGCACGATCTCGCGCGGTTCGACCAGCAGTTCGCAGGCAGCGCTCCAGGCCAATGCGAGCGCGCCGCCATGGCTGTTCGCGTACGGTTCGAGTTCGGCGAACCAGGGCTGCAGGCCGAGCAGATGCGGCGGTGGCGGCGCCGCGCGCGGCGCATGCAGGCGCGCGGCGGTCGCGCACAGGATGCGGGTGGCGTCGTCGTCGCGGCCGTTGCGGGCCATGTGCTTGAGCGAGCGCGCGCCGCTGGCGCGTTCGAGCAGCAGGGCGTCGTCGTCCCAGGCGAGCACGCGGGCGGCGCCGTCGCCGTCCCACCAACGCATCATCGCCGCGCCGTAGCGCTCTTCGGGTTCGCGCGGAATCTTCAGCATGGCCGGCGTGTCGCGGTAGCGCACCGGCAACAGGTCGCTGCTGTGGGTGTGGATCGGGGCGCCGTCGGGGATCAGGCTCCACTGGGCGAGATGCTGGTCGAAGGGCGTCATGCAGCACGAAGGCGGAGTCGGCGTTCGTATCGATATCGGGATCGCCGCGGTCGATGCAAGCGGCGCCATCGCCGCGCGCGACCGGCGGCGGCGAAACAACAGGAAAGGTAAAGTCGTCGCACGCGGCGACGGCGAGCGCCCGGGCTACTTCGCCTCGTCGGCGGTCTCGACGTCCTGGGCGGCGGCTTCTTCGCGCTCCTTCAGCACCAGCGCCGCTTCGGCGTCGGCGGCGACGCGATGACGCAGCGATTTGCAGCGTTCGATGCCGGCATCGGTAAGGTGCACTTCGTCGCCTTCGCCGGCTTCGGCCAGACCGGATTCGACCAGCCGATCGCGCAAGGCACCGGAATGATTTTCCGGCGCATGCCCTTGGTCGATGCGCTGAAGCACATTAAGCAAAGCCAGCTCTTCCAGGCTGATCGGGTCCACGGTGAGGCTCCACAACGACTGCGCGCACTATGCCACGGACGAGCGCGGCGCAAATGACCGCGTCCTGCCGCGTGCGTGCTGCAAGCTGACGCATTCAGCCCGCGCTGCGGGGCCGCGGGCGGGCCGTATCGGTATGCGATCGCGCGATCCGGTCGCGCCAGGCCCGAGACGGGCGCAAAAAAGCCGGCGCGGAAAGGCGGGCCCAAAAAAGAACGCCGCCCGAGGGCGGCGTCCGGCAGTACGCGATGCGGCGGCCCAGGGCGCGCCGCATCTCGCGGCATCAGGCCGCAGCGTCCTTCAGCTTCTTCAGCGGACGGACCTTGACCTTCACCGTGGCCGGCTTGGCGGCGAACCACTGCTCTTCCTTGGTGAACGGGTTGATGCCCTTGCGCTTCGGCTTGGCCGGCACGTTGACGGCGGTGATCTTCAGAATGCCCGGCAGGGTGAACGCGCCGGCGCCCTTCTTGTTGATCGAGGCGTGGACCGCGCCTTCGAGCGCGCCGAGCACGGAGCGGATGTCCTTGGCGACGACACCGGTGACTTCAGCCAGGTGTGCGACCAGGCCCGACTTGCTCAGCACTTCCTTGATCGGCTTCGGAGCAGCCGTCTTGGCGGCGGACTTCGCAGCGGCCTTCGGAGCGGCCTTCTTCTTTGCAGCGGTTTTTTTCGTAGCCATAGTTTTTTCCGGTAGCACTCGTTGAATGGATGGGTTGCCTGGATAACCCCTCGGCATGGCGGAATGTAGGGCAAGCCCGACGCGCCGCCAAGAGTTTTCGATGCAAATAGTGGCTGTTTTTCAGACGCGCGCCCCGGATGGCCCGTGCCGATGCGACAAAATCCCTTGCGAATGAGGGGTTTTGCGCGCCCCTCGATGTTTCGCGCCGCTCGTCGCTTCGAGCGAAAAGCCCTGCAAAACACGGCTCGAACGGGTTCCTGCGGCATCGCAGCGACGGTTTGCGCGACGCGCGGCGCGAATCTGTGACGCAATCCGGCGTCGTCGTCGCGATGTCGCAATGCGGTTCAGTCGCCGTGCGGTTGCCGGCGCTCCGCGCGCGCGACTTGCGCGGTCGTTGCGACGCCGGCAATGTGCCAGTGCCGGCACCGCGTTGTGGATAACACCGGCGGCTCAGCCCCGGTGTTCGAGCGCCAGGTATTCGGCCGACTGCATTTCGATCAGGCGCGAGGCGGTGCGCTCGAAGGCGCCGCCGAGGCGGTGGCCGCGGTACAGCCCGGTCGGCGCGTCGGCCGCGGTGCAGACCAGGTTGACGTGGCGGTCGTAGAACTCGTCGATCAGGTTAATGAAACGCCGCGCCGGGTCGTCGTTGCGGCCGTCGAACACGGGGATGCCGCCGACCAGCACGGTGTGGCACTCGGTTGCGATCTCGATGTAGTCGCCGGCCGCGCGCGGGCCTTCGCACAGCGCGGCGAAGTCGAACCAGGCGTGGCCGTCGGCCAGCGCGCGCACCGGGATGTCGCGGCCGTCGATGCGCAGCGGCCCGGTTTCGGCGATGCAGGCCGCGGTCAGCTCCTTCCAGCGTCCGCCCAGCCAGGCGTCGGATTCGGCATCGAGCGGGGCGCGGTACACCGGCGAGCGGGTCAGCGCTCGCAGACGGTAGTCCTGCTGGCTGTCGAGCAGCAGCACCTCGCAGTGGCGCTGGATCAGCTCGATGGCGGGCTTGAAGCGCTCGCGCTGCAGGCCATCGGCATACAGGTTAGGCGGCGCGGTGTTGGAGGTCGTCACCAGGGTCACGCCCTCGGCGAACAGGCGGTCGAGCAGGCGCCCGAGCAGCATCGCATCGCCGATGTCGATGACGAAGAACTCGTCCAGCACCAGCACCCGCAGCTGCGAGCGCCATTGCCGAGCGATCTTCGCCAAGGGGTCGCTCTCGCCGGCGTGGGCGCGCAGCTGGGCGTGGACCTCGCGCATGAAGCGATGGAAATGGGTGCGGCGCTTCTCGTGGATCGGCAGCTGTTCGTAGAACAGGTCGATCAGGAAGGTCTTGCCGCGGCCGACGCCGCCCCACAGGTACAGCCCGCGCACGCCGTCGCGCGGCTTGCCGCGCAGGCGATCGAACAGGCCCTGCGAGGGTGGGGCGAGCACGCCGGCATGGATGCGGTCGAGTTCGCGCAGGGCCGGGCGCTGCGCCGGATCTTCGCTCCAGTCGCCGCGCGCGACGCCCTCGGCATAGGCCTGGGAAGGGGGCCTGCCGGTCATCGCGAACGCTGCCTCCGATGGTCGCGGCGCGGTGCCATCGGCAACGGCGACGCGCAGCCGGGCCGCCGCCCGAGGTTCAGGGCCAGTGGCAGCATAGACATACCTCTCAGGACAGGTCCGGGGCGATTTCCGGCGGCAGGTGGGCGCGCACGCCGTGCTTGATCGCACCGCGCAGGTCGATCAGGCGGCGGTGGAAGAAGTGGCCGGTGTCGGGCACGCGCACCAGTTCGGGCGGTTGGCGCAGGCTTTCGATCCAGGCGTAGACGGCGTTGGGATCGACGATCTCGTCGGCCTCGCCCTGGATCACCAGCCAGGGATAACCGCTCGGCGGTGCGATGCGGTCGAAGTCCCAGCGCCCGGCCGGCGGCGCGATCGAGATCAGCAGCTTGGGCTGCAATTCGTCGGCCATACGCAGCGAGACATAGGCGCCGAAGCTGAAACCGGCCAGCCATAGCTGGGCGTCCGGACGCGTCGCACGCACCCAGGCGGCGACCGCGCGCAGGTCCTCGCATTCGCCTTCGCCCTCGTCGAACTCGCCTTCGGAGCCGCCGACGCCGCGGAAATTGAATCGCACCGTGGCCGCGCCGGACTCGCGCAGGGCGCGCGCGGCCATGGTCACGACCTTGTTGTGCATGGTGCCGCCTTCGGTCGGCAACGGATGGCAGACGATCGCCACGATCGGCCGCGGCGCGGTCTCGGCGGCCTCGACGATCATCTCGATCGCGCCTGCCGGACCGGGCAGGGTCATCGTCGTGGAGGCGTCGCTGGGAAAGGCGGGAATGCTCATGCGCTCATGATACGGGGCGCTGTGAGCGGGGTGTTACGCCTGTGTGTGTGGCGGTATACGGCGGTGTCGGCGCAGGCGTCAGCGCGGCATCAGCTCGAAACCGAGCAGCACCGGATCGTGATCGGAGCTGCGCCACGGACCGGTGCCGCCGGCGCGATAACCGGCGCTCTCGGGTTCGTCGGCGTTGCTGTGCCACTCGGCCGCGCCGCGCAGGCGCGCGGCCAGCGCCGGCGACAGCAAGGCATGGTCGAGGCGGCCGAGTTCGCCCTGGTAGACATAGCTGTACGGTGCCTCGTCCTTGGCCACCGCGAAGGCGTCCTGCCAGCCGGCCGCGTACAACTCGCGCAGCGGTTGCTCCTGGGCATGCGCATTGAGGTCGCCGACGATCATGCTCAGCGCGCTGCCGCTCGCGGTCGGGTCGGTCTTGAGCCAGGCGTCGAGGCGTCGCGCCGATTCGCTGCGCGAAGCGTTCCAGCACGAAGCGCCGTCGCCCTGGTCGCGGTCGGCGCCGGCGGCGTTCTTGCCGCAGCCCTTGGACTTGAAGTGGTTGGCGACGACCACGAAGGTCGGGCCCGGCGTGCGGTCGCGGCCGATCGCGGCGAAGGCCTGGGCCATCGGCACGCGCGCGAGCGGGCCGAACGGTCCTTGTTCCAGCGTTGCGGCGAGACCGCGCGCGGCCACGCGCGCGCCGCGGTAGATCAGGCCGACCCGGATCGCGTCGCTGCCCGGCCCGCGCTGCTGCGCGGCGCAGGGTTGCTTGCACGGCGCGGCATAGCGCCAGTCCTGGGCGCCGCCGTTCGCGGCATCGGCGCGGTCGAGCGCGGCGACGAGTTCGGCCAGAGTCGACTCGGGGCCGTAGCCGTCGTTCTCCAGTTCCATCAACGCCGCGACGTCGGGATCGAGGGCGTGGATGGTGGCGACGAGCTTGGCCAACTGCGCCTGGTATTCGGCCGGGGTGCGTGCGCCGCGCGGGGTCGGAAAGCCTGCGCCGCGGCCGTCGCCGTTGAACAGGTTTTCCAGATTGAAGGCGGAGATGCGCAGGTCGCCGGCGACCTTGGGCGGCTGCGGACGCGGCGCGGCCTGCACGGTCGGCGGCGCAGTCAAGCGCAGGCCGTGGCCGCCGTCGATCGGCACCGCCACACCTTCGACCGCGTCGAGGCGGCTGCCGCTGCGCGCGGCGAACGCGGCCGCGGTCAGGGTGGCGGCGTCGCCGCCGAGCACGAGGCGGCGGCGTTGGTTGTCGGCGGCGATGGCGCGTGCGGCGTCGCTGCCGGGCACGGCGCGTTCGCCGGGTTGCCACATCGGGCCGTCGAAGGAGGCGGTGACGGTGCCGCGTTCGCCGTCGCGTTCGGCCAGGGTCAGCGGCGCGGCGATGCGCACGCGCATGCCTTCGAGGCGGCGCCAATCCGGGGCCTCGGCGATCGCTACCGCGGCCGGCAGGCGCATGGCCTTGCGGCGCGCGAGCGGTTCGATATGTCCGGCCTCGATCGCGGTGAGCCGGCCCTGTTTGGCGAGTGCCCCCTCGTAGACGCGCCCGCTGACCCGCAACGCTTGTCCGGGCGTCAGTGCGGCGGTCTGGGCGCCGGTGATCCAGATCGCGTCGGAGGTGGCGGCATCGCCGTCGCCGTCGTCCTGCAACAACCAGCCCGGGGCGCCGTCGGCTGCGGGCAGGGCCGCGGTGACGATGCCTTCGACGGTCGCCTCGCGATCGAGCCAGGGGCTGCCCGCGGCCGAGCCCTGGATCTCGCCGATGGCCAGCGCACCGGCGCCGCGTTGCAGATGCGGCGCGCTCGCGCAGGCCGCCAGCAGCAGGCAGGGCGCGAAGGCGAGGGCGGGGCGGAATCGCGTCATGGCGGGCTCGGCGGCGGCGGGAGCGGCCATTATCGGCAGCGCACCGGTGTCGCGTCGTGTGCCATCGGGCCGCAGCCTTTGCCGTGGCCCTTGCCGAAGCCGGCGCGCCGGGAGCGCAAACGCAAACGCCGCCCGAAGGCGGCGTCCGGCAAGCCTGCGCGAGCGCGGCTTACTTGATGTTTTCGAGCATCCAGTCGACGGTCGAGGCGACCTGCTCGTTGGTCAGAGCCGGGTTGCCGCCCTTCGGCGGCATGATGCCGGCGCTGCCGGTGAAGCCTTCGATCGCGTGCTTGTGCAGGGTGTCCTTGCCCTGGGCGATGCGCGCCGACCAGTGCGCCGCGTCCATCGTCGGAGCGCCGCCGGCGCCGGACTTGTGACAGCCCGCGCACAGGCTGTCGAAGATGACCTTGCCGTCCAGGGTGCCGCCGTAGGCGACTTGCGAAGCGGCCTTGGCGGCCGCCGCGGCGACCGCGGCCTGCTGCGAGGCGGCGCCGGTCGCGCCGGCATAGACCGCGCCGACCGGACCGATGCGGTTCTCGGTGCGCTTGGCCGCCCTGGGGTCGACTTCCTGCGGCAACTGGTGGTGGACGAAGTAGGCCGCGATCATCAGGCCGAGAGTCACCAGCATCAGAAAGCCGATCACCATCGAGAATTTCTTCAGGAATTCGAGGTCGTAATTGCGCACGATCCACCTATTGCGTGCCCCCGTTCGGGTGCACTAAAGCCATCGACGTGGCCGCACCGGGGATCGGCGCGGCCGCTGCACGGGACCCGCCGAGACGACCCCGCCGGCCTTCTGCCATCGAATGCAGGGCCGCGGGCCGGGAATGCCGGTCGGGTAGTTCCGCCGGACAGTTTATCTCACTCCGGGCCGCGCGGGCTTGCCGTGCGCCCCAGTAACGTCGTCGGCGCGCCGGCCGGGACCTGTGCGCCTTGCGCCGGTCACCGCTCGCCCCTATAACCTGCACGATCCACGAGCACGGTCACGGACGATGATCGCAGGGCCAGGGACGGGCAGCCGCCCGCCTCCTTCGTCGCCCGCGACCCGGACGCTCCCCGCGCAAGCCTTATCTTCCGCGCCGCCTTTACCTTCAAGGACCGCCCTAATGTCCCGTTGGACCACGCAAGAACTGTTGACCCGACTGGCCGCCTCGTTCGGCGGCGAAAACGTCGAAGAAGTGCCGACCGCCGATGGCGCGATCCAGGTGACCCTGCCCGAAAGCGGCGACCTGGGTGTCACCATCGCCCTGACCGACCGCGAGATCTTCGTCTCCACGCCGCTGGTCGAAGCCGCCCAGGTCGCCGACGCGGCCGGCTTCAACGAGGCCTGCCTGCGCCTGAACCCGGTCAACCCGCTGTCCAACCTCGGTCTGACCACGATCAACGAGCGCGACGTCTACATCGTTTTCGGCGAGATGGCGCCCGATTCCACCGCCGAGCAGATCGAACTCGAAATCCGCACCCTGGCCGACAACGCGATCGACGCGGTGGAAGCCCTCAAGTCCTTTCTGGTGACCGCATGAGCCTGCTGCAGAAAATCCTGACCCTGTTCCGCGGCACCGCCCACGAGGCCGGTCAGGCCGTGGTCGACGCCAACGCGCTGAAGATCCTCGACCAGGAGATCCGCGACGCCGGCAACGAGCTGATCCGCTCGAAGGAAGAGTTGACCAAGGTCATGGCCCAGCGCCAGCTGCAGGCCAACCGCAGCAAGGACCGCTTCGCCAAGAAGGCCGAGTACGAGACCTACATCGCCGGCGCCCTGCGCAAGGGCGACGAAGCGCTGGCGCGCGAAGTCGCCGAGCGCCTGGCCACGGTCGAGACCGACCTCAGGAACGACGAGCAGGCCATCGCCAGCTACGACGCCAGCATCACCCAGCTCAAGACCGCGATCACAGCGACCGAGCGCAAGCTGGCGCGGGTCAAGCAGCAGGTCGACACGGTCAAGGCCACCGAGGCCGTGCAGCGCGCCCAGACCGCGGTCGCCGCGCGCCACTCCGGCGCCACCGGCAAGGTCACCACCGCGCTGGATTCGCTGGAACGCATCCAGACCCGCCAGGCCGAACGCGGCGCCCGCCTGCAGGCGGCGGCGCAGCTCGAAGCCGAAAGCGGCGACGGCGATCTCAACGCCAAGCTGGCCAACGCCGGCCTGCTGCCGGAATCGGCCAGCGTCGACAACATCCTCGAGCGCTTCCGCGAGAAGCCGGTGCAGCAGCTCAGCCACGAGCCGCTGTCGCTGCCGGCGGTGGAAGTGAAGGACGCCGAGCACGTCGAGCGGAAGAACTGAGCAGGCGCTGCCGCTGCCGGGCATCGCTCGGCGGCGGTCGTTCTGGGTTCGGCGGCCGCTTGGCCATCACGCCATTCGACCGCGATAGGGTGGTGGGCGATGCTCCCGTTTTTTGCTCGTCATCCCCGCGTAGGCGGGGGTGAATGGATGTCGCTTGCGAGCCACTGGCTCGCGCATCCATGAACGCCAGGGCGTTGTGCGCCCTGGCCGGGCGGTAGCGATTTCAGGGGCTCTCGCACGAAGATCCGGTGGATCCTCCCGCCTTGGCGGGGAGTGACGGTTTGAATGCAGTCGGTTTCGGATCGTCATCCGCGCCTGGATGGGATGACGGCGTTAATGACACCATGCGGCACCCGGCGCCTCCCACACACGGACGTAACCCGCTGACATGATCGTAATCGGCAAGTTCTACCGCCTCATGCGCGGCCATCTGCGCCGCATCAGCTGGGGCGTGGTCGCGGCCGCGCTGGTCCTGCACATGACCGGCACCTGGCTGCTGCTGTCCTGGGCCGGCGAAGACAAGCTGCTGGGCTGGGACGCGTTCGTCTACTACTACATGACCACGGCCAGCACCATCGGCTACGGCGATCTGTCGCCGGGCGGCGCGGCCGGGCGCTACGTCGTCGCCCTGTTCGTGATGCCGGGCGCGGTCGCCCTGTTCGCCTCGGTGCTGGCCAAGACCAGCGCGAGCCTGCTGCATTTCTGGAAGCGCCATCAGGTGGGCAAGATGAGTTACGAGGACATGCAGGGCCATACCGTGCTGATCGGCTGGCACGGACGCGAGTCGGTGCGGCTGGTGCAGTTGTTGCTGGCCGACACCCACACCGACGACGAAGGCATCGTCCTGGTCGCCGAAGGGCTGGCCGAGAACCCGCTGCCGGACCAGATCCGCTTCGTCTCCGCCGCCTCCTATGCCGATTGTGGCGAATACGCCCGCGCCGCGATCGGCGGCGCCGCACGCGTGATCGTCCATGCCGACAACGACGACCGCTCGCTGGCGGCGGTGTTCGCGGTGATGGCGCATCGCCCGGTTGCGCACGTGGTCGCCCACTTCGAGTCGGCCGCGGTCGCCGACCTGGTGCGCAGCCATTACCCGCACGTCGAATGCACGCGGCCCTTGCACGTCGACGTGATCGCGCGCGCCGTGCAGGACGCCGGCAGCTCGCTGGTCGCCGGCGAATGGCTGTCGAGCGGCGGCCCGACCCAATTCAGTTTGCCGGTGCCCGCCGACGCGCAGCCGCTGCTCGCCGGCAAACTCGCCGGCGCGTTCCGCAGCCAGTCGGCGCTGTGGATCGGCTTCCGCGACGGCCGCAGCGCGGCGCCGGTACTGAATCCGGCCGATCATGTCGAGATCGCGCCGGGCAGCGTGTTGTATTACCTTGCCGACGCACGCATCGACAGCCGCCGCGTGCCGTGGGCCTCGCTGGCGGTCACCTGAGAGAACGCAGATGGGTTGGTTGGACGGATTATTCGGCGGCAAGAAAACGCCCGCTTCGGCGCCGGCGCCGTTCGCGCACGAGCTGCCGCTGGGCCTGCGCATCAACGGCCGGGTCGCCTTCGACACGATGATGTTCCGCGCCCATCCGCAGGCGTGGAGCGTGCAGCTGCCCGAAGGCCACCAGGGCATTCCCTGCTACGGCCATATCGACCTGGGCGGCGGCCACGACCTGCACCGCTTCTATCTCGACGAAGACGGCTATCTGCAGATCAGCACCGCGAGCGGCCAGATCGAGGGCATCAAGGCCTTCGTGTTCCTCGAAACGGTGAACCCGGCCAGCCAGGCCGAGTTCAAGCGCTTCATCGCCGAGCACCGCCATCTGGGCGCGGCGCAGATCGAGTACGCCGGCCGCACCTGGTACCGCGAGTTCGGCAACGAAGGCGCGGCCGAGAAAGTGCCTCCGGTGGTCTACGACGAGGTGCTGTACCGCCACGACCCGCCGCGCAAGGACGACGACCTCACCCATTACGCCATGCTGTACCGGCGCGACGTGGTCGAGCTGGACCGCGAGGAATTCCTCCTCGTCACCGCCGAAGACTACGGCCCCAACGAGTTCTGCGTGACCTATGCGATCGGCCTGGACCTGACCACCGCCGATCTCGACATCACCTGAGCCCGCCACCTCACCGCACGCCGCAAGGATCCCCATGGACGCCCCGATCACCGCTCACAGTTTCCTCAACTTCCTCGCTTACGCCGGCATCGGCATCGGCGTGCTGATCGCCGCGGCCGTGGCCGTGCTGCTGATCACCCCGCACCGCGAGCTGAGCCTGATCCGCGAAGGCAACACCGCCGCCGCGACCGCGTTCTCCGGCACCCTGATCGGCCTGGCCTTGCCGCTGCATTCGGCGATCTCCAACTCGGTCAGCCTGATCGACGCGGCGATCTGGGGCGCGGTGTCGGTGATCGTGCAGTTGTTCGCGTTCCTGCTGGCGCGCCTGGTCGCGCCCAAGCTGTCGCAGCAGATCACCCTTAACCAGACCGCCGCCGGCATCTTCTCGGCCGGCGTGTCGATCAGCGTCGGCCTGATCAACGCCGCCGCCATGACGCCGTGAGCGCCGCCATGACGCCCTCTACGAGCAAGCGATCGCGCAACCTCAAGCTGGTGTTGATGGCCGCGGCGGTGCCGGCGCTGCTGACCGGCTGCGAGGACGAACCCAGCGGCAAGGTCCTGACCTCGCTGGAAGAGTGCAAGGTGCAGACCGAGATCGCGCCGGCGGAATGCGAGGCGGCCTATTACAAGGCCCTGGTCGAGCACGAAAAGCTGGCGCCGCGCTTCGAGAGCGAGCGCGAGTGCAACGAACAGTTCGGTGCCTGCCAGTCGGCGCCGGCCAACCCGACCGGTGGCGGCCACAGCTACATGCCGTCGATGTCGGGTTTCCTGATCGGCTACGCCCTGTCGCAGGCGATGCAGCCGCGCGGTTACTACGGCATCGGCGGGGTCTCGCCGTTGTACCGCGACTACCGCAGCGGCGGCTATCTGCGCCCCGGCGGCGAACGCGTCAGCAGCAACAGCGGCACCGTCTACGGCAAGTACGGCAACACCGCCTTGCCGACGCGCGCGGTCACCGTCTCGCGTTCGGGCTTCGGTTCCAGCGCCGCGGCGCGCGGCGGCTTCGGCGGCAGCAGCAGTCGCGGTGGCGGCGGCCGCGGCGGTTGAAGCCGGTCTCCAGCGCCCCCATCGATACGCAACCCGGCGGACTGCAGTCAGCATGAAACGCATCGCGGTAACGCCGCGCCCCGACTGGCGCGATCAGGCCCAGTCGCTGGGCTTCCATTTCCACACCATCGACGGCGCGCCGTACTGGGACGAGTCGGCGTACTACGCCTTCAGCCTGAAGCAGATCGAGGACGACCTCGAACAGCCGACCCAGGAACTGCACGACATGGCGATGGCCCTGGTCGACGAGGTCGCCGGGTCCGAGGAATTGCTCGCCCGCTTGGCGATCCCGCCGGCGTACTGGGACTGGATCGCCGATTCCTGGCGCCGTCGCGAGCCGCATCTGTACGGGCGCATGGACCTGGCCTACGACGGCACCGGCCCGGCCAAGCTCTACGAACTCAATTACGACACCCCGACTTCGCTGTACGAGGCGGCCTACTTCCAGTGGCTGTGGCTGGAGCAGAGCGTCGAACGCGGCGTGTTGGGGCCGAAGGCAGATCAATACAACCGCATCCAGGAGCTGTTGATCGAGACCTTCGCGACCCTGGCGCGCGAGCAGCGCATCGCCACGCCGGTGCATTTCGCCGCGGTCGAAGGCTCGGCCGAGGACCAGGGCACGGTGCGCTACCTGCGCGACTGCGCCAAGCAGGCCGGCGTGGAAACGCTGGAACTCAGTATCGAAGGTATCGGCATCAGCGCCGAGGGTTGGTTCACCGACGGCGACGACCGGGTCATCCGCACCCTGTTCAAGCTGTATCCGCTGGAATGGATGTTCGTCGAGGAATACGGCTCCAAGCTCGCCGCCTCGCAGATGCAGCTGATCGAGCCGGCCTGGAAGGCGATCCTCAGCAACAAGGGCGTGCTGCCGCTGTTGTGGCAGCGCCATCGCGGCCACCCGAACCTGCTCGAAGCGCATTTCGACGAGACCCCGGCGATCGCCTTGCCGCCGGGCTGGGTACGCAAGCCGCTGTTCTCGCGCGAAGGCGCCAACATCGAGCTGGTCACCGCCAGCGGCGAACGCCTCAGTAGCGACGGCCCGTATAGCGATGCACCGACGATACGCCAGGCCCATCATGCGCTGCCGCGTTTCGACGATGCGGCCGGCGCCGCCAACTACCCGCTGATCGGCAGTTGGGTCGTCGCCGACCAAGCCGCCGGCATCGGCCTGCGCGAAGACGTCGGCCCGATCACCCAGGACAGCTCGCGCTTCGTGCCGCACGCGATCGTCGACTGAAGCGAACTGCAACGAGCCTCGATGCCCGTTGCCGTTGCCGTTGCCGTTGCCGTTGCCGGAATGATTTTGCTGTTGCTGTGCGTAGCCGAGCGCTCGCGAAGGCCATCGAAGACCCGGAGGGCGGCCTGCATGGATGCAGGCCGTTTTTCATCGGGACAGGGATGTCCCGTATGTAGAGCCCTGCGTCGGCATCGAACGCGCGGGCTTGTGATTCAAAGAGAAGCAATTTTCTTTGGTTGCCTTTGACCGAAGGGAATCCAGACGGACTTTTGTTGCTTATGACAAAAGAAAGTAACCCGCCGCTTTAGCGGCGGAAGCTCTTGGCGTTTGATCTTGCTCTTGCTCGAGCGATGCGCCGCTAGACCGTTACGGCGTGGTCGCGGCTTGCGCCGCTCCTACCCTGACGGGCTGCGGCCGGCGTCGGCGTGATGTTGAGAGGTCGCGGTCGCGACTTACGTCGCTCCTACAAGGGAAGGATTCCCGACGACTTCTGCTTCAAGCAAGAGCAAAGCTTCCGCCCGCTGACGCGGCCGGGTTACTTTCTTTTGCTAAGCCCAAAGGAAAGCTAACCAAAGAAAAGGGCTCTCCTTGCAAGGGCACAAGCCCGCGCGTGCGACGCCGACGCAGGGATGCTCCAGACAGGCCATCCATGGCCTGCTTGCGCACGGCCCGCGTCCATGCGGTCCGCCCTACCGGTCTACGATGGACCGGAAAAGCAAAAGCTACGACGGCAAGCACGGCAACGAGCAACCGCGGCGGCCGACAGGTGACATCCGATGGCGCGTTGCGCCGCCGGCCTCGCCGATTGGACGATTTCCGAACTGCTGCGCAGTTTTGCCGTGATTGCGGCCGTGAAAAGCCGCTTCGCGCTCCTGGATTGTGCCGATGATCGAAGCGCGGGCTGGGTGGCCCGCCGTCGCCCGCCCCGCGGGCCGGTGTTTCGATCATCACTTCGGGAGTAAGGAAACCATGCGTATCCATTCGAAGCGGTTGAAGCTGGAAGGACTCTTTCTCGCCATCGCAGCGGCCATCGTCGCCGCACCGGCGAGCCAGGCGGCGGAGCTCGAGGGCTCGGCGGCGGTAACCCAGGCGCGCGGACTGATCGCCGATCATCTCGGCGCGGTGCAAGGCGTAGCCGAGGACGCATTCGAAGCGCGCGATACCGTCGTCGATCGCGACGGCACCACGCACGTGCGCTTCGACCGCACTTACCAAGGCCTGCGTGTGATCGGCGGCGACGTGGTGACCAAATCGCGGCGCGGCCAACTCGCCGCCACCCAGTCGACCCTGCGCAGCCAGCAGCGCCCCAGCCTGCGCGCGCGCATCAGCCGCGACGCCGCCGCGGTCGAGGCCGGCGCCCGTTTCAACGGCAAGGTCAGCCAGGTGCACGGCAACCAATTGGTGGTGTACGCGCGCGGCGCCAAGCCGGTGCTCGCCTACGAGGTGACCCTGCAGGGCGAGGAAACCCGAACGCATTCGGGTTTCGTCACCTATTACGTCGATGCCCTCAGCGGCAAGGTGCTCGACGTCCAGGACCGCCTGCAGACCGCCGGCGCGGTCGGCACCGGCAAGACGTTCTATTACGGCAACCTCAGCATCGCCACCGACCAGAAGAGCGCGACCAAGTTCGACCTGATCGACACCACCCGCGGCAACGGCAGCGTCTACGACGCCAAGGGCGCGGCGATCTCGAACCTGTTCGACATCCTGTTCGCGACCTGGGGCGCGAGCCTGTTCACCGATACCGACAACGTCTGGGGCAATAACGCCCTCAGCGATCGCGCTACCGTCGCCACCGACATCCACTACGGCGTCGGCGCGACCTGGGACTACTTCAAGAACGTGCACGGCCGCAACGGCCTGTACAACGACGGCGCCGGCATCAAGAGTTACGCCCATACCAACTTCAAGCGCGCCGACGGCAGCACCACCGGCGTCAACGCCGCCTACTTTGCCCTGACCAAGGTGATGTTCTACGGCGATGGCGACGCCACGCGCGGTTACGGCCCGATCGTCGGCATCGATGTCGCCGGCCACGAGATGTCGCACGGCGTCAACGCCGCGACCGCCAACCTGGCCTATTCGGGCGATGCCGGCGGCCTTAACGAAGCCAACTCGGACATCTTCGGCACCCTGGTCGAGTTTTACGCCAACAACCCGGCCGACCCCGGCGACTACCGCATCGGCGAGATCATGCGCACCGGCGGGCTCGCCTTCCGCGACATGTATAACCAGGGCGTCGACGGCAAGTCGTTCAATTGCTATATCGCCGGCGGCTTCGATCCGAACCTGGGCGCCGGCGGCATCCACGACCCGCACTACACCTCCGGCGTCGGCAACCGCTTCTTCTACCTGGTTTCCGAAGGCGCGGTGGTGCCGGCCGGTTCGGGCCTGACCCCGGCCCAGCTGGTCTGCAACGGCGACATCGGCATTACCGGCATCGGTCGCGATAAGGCCGGCAAGATCTGGTATCGCGCGCTGACCACCAAGTTCACCTCCAGCACCAGCTATCCGCAGGCGCGCGCGGCGACCATCGCCGCCGCGGGCGAGCTGTACGGCGCCGGTTCGCCGGAGCAGGCGGCGGTGGCGCGGGCCTGGAGCGCGGCCAACGTCAACTGAGGCGGGCCTGACTTAAACAAGGCTCGAACGACCGAGTGCGAACGGCCCGCTGGCGCGGGCCGTTCGCGACGCGGGTTGAATCATGTGGGGTGAATAGCGGCTGCGCGCGTTTGAGCACGGCGGCCCTGCGCCGCGCGCACGGCGCGTCCGTGTGCGATCCTCATGCCCCGTCGGTTCGAGCCATCGAACATGCGGGCCGCAACTCCGTCCGAACCGAGCCTTTCATGAGCCATGGTCGTCCGTACCGCGCGTCGAGCCGCCGTTCTGCCGCGATGCCGCCCCCTCCGGCCAGGCCGGGCAGGTGCGCCCCCGCGCCGAACCGTATCGGAGGCGCGTGCGATGGCGTCCGATAAGTTTCCCGACACCGACGACGGCTTCCTGTTCGCCGCCTCCGCGTTCGAGTGCGAGGCCGAAGGCAAGCGTCTGACCGGCTACGGCTGCCGGTTCCGCGCCTCGATGTATCGCGACGAGCTCTACGAACGCCACGGCGTGCATTTCCCGGCCCAGTTCGGCCGCGCCGTGTCCAAGCGCCGCAGCGACTACCTGGCCGGGCGCATCTGCGCGCAGCGTGCGCTGGCCGCGCTCGGCATCATCGGCGCCGACATCGCGATCGGCCCGAACCGTGAGCCGGTCTGGCCGGCCGGCGTGGTCGCCTCGATCTCGCATGCCGGCGACCGTGCGGTCTGCATCGCCTCGACCGACCCCGACGTGGTCGGGCTCGGCATCGACATCGAAGGCAGTCTGCAACCGGGCATGGCTGCCGACATACGCCGCGAAGTGGTCGATGCGGCCGAGGAGGAGGCCGTACAGGCGCATTTCCCCGATTTCACCCTCGGCCTGGCGGTGGTGTTTTCGGCCAAGGAGAGCCTGTACAAGGCCTTGTATCCCCAGGTCGGCCGCTTCTTCGGCTTCGAGGCGATGCGGATCGTGCGGATCGAGGCCGAGCGCATCGTTTTCGCCGCGACCGAGGAGCTGTCGGCCACGGTCGCGTCCGGCGCCGAGTACGCCGCCCACTACCTCGTCGCCGACGGCGAGGTGCGCACCGTGGCCTGCGTGCGCCGGCCGGGCTGATCCTGCCAACGCCGTGCGCGGATGCGCCGGCGGCGACTTGTAAGACAATGGCCGGATCATGCGTTGCCTGTTGATCGACAACTACGACTCGTTCACCTGGAACCTCGCCGACCAGATCGGCCGGGCGTTCGGCGAAGCGCCGATCGTGGTCCACAACGACGAGGACGACTGGGATGGGCTGCGCGCCCGCCACCGTTTCGACTGCGTGGTGATCTCGCCGGGGCCGGGCAGCGTGACCCGCGAGGCCGACGTGCATGTCTCGCGCCAGGCCATCGCCCGCAGCGGCCTGCCCTTGCTCGGCGTCTGCCTGGGATTCCAGGGCATCGCCCATGCCCACGGCGGCCGCATCGTCCACGCGCCGGTGCCGTACCACGGCCGCGCTTCGGCGGTGCATCACGACGGCAGCGACCTGTTCGCCGGCGTGCCGACGCCGTTCGAGGCGATCCGCTACCACTCGCTGATCGTGGCCTCGCCGCTGCCGCCCGACCTGGTGGCCACCGCCCACGCCGATCCCGGCCTGATCATGGCCCTGCGCCACCGCCGCCTGCCGCAGTGGGGCGTGCAGTTCCACCCGGAATCGATCCTGACCGAACACGGCATCGACCTGATCGCGAACTTCCGCGACCTGGCGCACGCTCATCAGCGACGGCCCTCGGTGAATCTGGCGCTGCCCTCGGCAGCATCGGCGCCCGTCGAGCAGGCACCCGTTGCGTCGACGCTCGACGAGCAGGCGCCCATCGTGGCGCAGCTTGAAGCAGCGATGCCCGCCATGGCGCCCGACGCCGGCCCGGCAACGCCCGTGCGCAGCTTGCGCGTGGTCTGCCGGCCGCTCGACGGCGTCGGCGACCCGGAGGCGGTGTTCTCGGCCTTATTTGCCGGCCGCACCAACGCGTTCTGGCTCGACAGCCAGGTCGCGCTCGACGACAGCGCCGGTTGCTCGTTCATGGGCGCGGTCGACGATGCCGATGTGCTGGCTTACCGGATCGACGAGGACGACGCGGCGCTGAGCCGCGGCCAAGGCCTGCTCGCCGACATGGAGCGCGAGCTCGAAGAAGTCGCCATCGAGGACGGCATTGCGGAAGACGGCAAGCGATTGCCCTTCGACTTCCGCGGCGGCTTCGTCGGTTTCCTGGGCTATGAGATGAAGGCGCTGTTCGACGGCGACCGCGGCGAAGGCAATCCGACCTCGGACGCGTTGTGGATGCGCGTACGCCGCTTCCTCGCCTTCGACCATGCGACCGCGCGCGCCTGGGCGCTGGCGCTGGCGTTCGAGGACGAGAGCGCCGAGGCCGACGCCTGGATCGAAAGCGTCGCCGCCGCGGCCGCGCAGGCGCGCGTCGACGATGCCCCGGTTCCGTCGCAAGGTCTGCAAGCGCTCGAGGTCGAGATGGATCTCGGCCGCGACGATTACCTGGCCGCGATCGGCGAATGCCAGCGCGCCATCGTCGACGGTGAAACCTATCAAGTCTGCCTGACCAATCATTTCCGTTTCCGAGCCGAGCTCGACCCTTACGCGCTGTACCGGCAGATGCGTCGCGGCAACGCCGCGCCGTTCGGCGCCTTCCTGCGCGGCCGCGGCATCGCCGTGCTGAGCACCTCGCCGGAACGTTTCCTGCGCGTCGATGGCAGCGGCCGTGTCCAGACCAAGCCGATCAAGGGCACCGCACGCCGTTCCGGCGACCCGCAACTCGACGCGCGTTATGCGCGCGAGCTGGCCGAGTCGGTCAAGGACGGCGCCGAGAACCTGATGATCGTCGACCTGATGCGCAACGATCTCAATCGGGTTTCGGTCGCCGGCACCGTCGAAGTGCCGGAACTGCGCGTGGTCGAGAGCTATCGCACCGTGCATCAGCTGGTCAGCACGGTGGAATCGCAGCTGCGCCCGGACTGCAGCCTGATCGACCTGGTGCGCGCGACCTTTCCGGGCGGCTCGATCAGCGGCGCGCCGAAAAAACGCACCATGGAAATCATCGACCGCCTGGAGCGCAGCCCGCGCGGCGTCTATTGCGGCTCGATCGGCTATCTCGGCTACAACCGCGTGGCCGATCTCAACATCGGCATCCGCACCCTGTCCTATGACGGCGTCGCGGTCGCCTTCGGCGCCGGCGGCGCGATCACCTATCTGTCCGATCCCGAGGCCGAATTCCAGGAAGTCCTGCTCAAGGCCGAAGCCGTATTGCGGCCGGTCTGGCGCTACCTCGGCGATGGCGGCGACGGCTTCGCCTACGAGCTGGAAGCCGAGCGCTTGCGTCTGCGCGTCGCTGAGAACTGATGCGCCATTCAACGGGCGACGATGCGCTGCCCCCTCTGCAGCGGCAGCGTCTCACGGTATTTCCTTCGGTCATAAGCCGCGACCGCGAACCTGCAACGGACGACGCAGACGCGGGCGACTCCATGGCCACGGCCGACCGGCGTTTGCGCCCTACAGGCGGATATTGCCGGCCGCGGGCAGGCGCAGCGCCTCCTGCAGCCGATACGCCAGCTGCCGGTACAGCGCGGTGCCGAAGATCGCGTGGATGCTCGAGGCGATGATCGAGAACGCGTAGATCAGGCCGGCGTCCGGAATGTGCACGGGCAGGCGCATGAACGGCACCATCAGCACGAACAGCACCGCGACCGCCCAGGCCGCGATCAGGCCGGCCGCTGCATTGCGCAGACCGCGACGCAGCGGCGCCAGACGTGCCGAGCGCGTGCGTCCCCAGCGTGCCATCAGATGGCGCCGGACCGACACCGCCAGCCGCGTTCCGGACAAGGCGACCCACACGTGCAACAGCGCCGATGCGGCCGCGACCCAGCGCGACAAATGAGTCAACGACTCGGCCCCGGCCTGGATGCCGATCACGGCCAGGGCCACGGCGAGGATGAAGACCATCAAGGCCGACAGCGACGCGTTCTCGATCGAACGGACCTCGGCGAACCAATCCTTGGCGTTCGGCGAGGGCAGGGTGATGGGCATGGGCGTTCCTTCGTCCTGTGCTTGTTAGGTATGTGCGTCAGCGAACCCGTAGCGGCCGGCTGCAGTCCGCGTAGTAAAGCCGGCATTCGCCGTCCTTCTTCTCTTCGCAGTCCTTTAGGCCGATTTCGGCCGCAAGTTCTGCTGTCTTCGCATTGATCGCTGCATAGCGAGTATCACTGGTGACCACTACGACGCACTGATTGACGTAAGCGACTGTCAGGGTGCAGTCGACGCCACCTCGGCTCCGACAGTTCTCGATAGCCGCCTTGATCGCCTCTCGCTTGCTAGGTTGATTGATCACTGCACCGACCACCGCTTTGGCGTCATCTCCTGCGACCGCGCCCCAACGACTCTTCCATTTCGGGGTCGGTAGTCCGTAGCCGCTCGGGCCTGAGGGTATCGGGCCGCATGAAGAAGTCGACGTACCCGAATAAGGAATCATACCCGCGGGACAACCGCCTTCGGCCGTGGCTTGGCCATGCGCGCCAAGCAGGGCGATGGCGAGAACAATCATAGAAATCTTCATGGTCAGCCTCGTTTGATCTTGTCCTGCATAACGGCCGAGCCGTCATGGGGTGCGGTTGTTGTGCCGGAAACGCGAGTGCCGCCGCCGAAAGACCCAGTCAAGCCTGTGCCTCTTTCGTTCCTAGTCGACTCGTTCGAGCTGGGAGGAACATGCCCAGCCCCAGCCCCACCAGCTTGCCCCGAAGCCCCACTCCCGAACGCCGAGAACTGCATGAAGCCGCCCAGCGTGCCCTGAAAGAAATTGGCTGCGAACGGCGGCACGGTGATGATGACCACGGTCATCACCAGGCCGAGTCCGCCCTGCTGCATGGCCTGGTTGCTGATGCCCTCGGCATCGACGCCCCAGATCGCGCCGATCTTCGCCACCCACAGGGCTGCGGACACGCGCGCCATCAATTCCAGCAACATCCCGGTCACCACGCTCAGCATGGCCATCGAGAACAGGGTGCCGATGCCGTACATCAGCCAGCGGCGGAACAGGTCCTTGGTCTGATCGAAGATCAGGCAGAGGATGAACAACGGCCCCAGCCCGATGAACAAGGCGATGGCGAACTTGAACATCAGCAGCATGGCGCCGGCCGACATCGCCGGGCTGGCCGCCCCGACCCCGGCGAACAACACCGCACGCGCCTTTCGGTCCTGCAGTTCGGGGTCGCCCGGGACGATCTGGACCGCGTCGATCGCGCTCATGGCGAGCTGGGTATAGGCGAGGTTCTCGTCGATGCTCTGCGCCGTGGTCTTGCCGCTACGGCCCGAGAACAGGCCGTGGATTTCGCGGTCGAGGTCGTAGGTCAGATAACGGTGCAGGTCGCTGCCGCCGAACGACATCGTCGTCGCCACGCCGACGATCACGGCGATGCGCGTGGCGTTGGCCACCAGCGCCATCATCGGTTCGCGCAACTGCCCGGTGACGATGCGATAGCCCATCAGCAGGATCCACAGCGTGACCAGGGCCAGGGCGATGCTGCTGGCCCAGGTCATGGTCCTGCCCATCAACTGCATGCCGAACTCGTCGATGCGGTCGGTCAGGTAATCGTTGACCAATTGGAACAGGACGAAATCGCCGATGCCCGATTGGCTGTAGGGGGCGATCCAATCGACCAGTCCGTTCAATCCATTGAACCCGTGCATCGCCTTCCCCTGGGATCGTGGCGGTCCGGAGCGCGTCGTCGCGACCCGGCTTGGTAGGTCTACTTAGAGAGTGCGGCCTTGAGCGCTGCGGCCTGCACCACCTGGCCCAACAGCGAGCCGCGATTGCCCTGCAGCGCGCGTTTGGCCAGGCGCGACTGGTCCCACTTCAGCGACTCGATGTAGTCGTTATAGGCCTTCATGCGCGCCTGCCAGTAATTCAGGTCCATCGAGGTGCGCACCAGGAAGCGCTGCGCCTCGTTGTCGTTGGCGGCCAAAGCGCCCTGGCTGGAACTCGCGCCGTCGCGCTGCGCTTCGATCTGCTGGAACTGCTGGTTGCGCTCGATCAGCGTCTTCAACATCCGCACCGATTCGTTGTACTTGGCGTTCTCGGCCAGGACCATGCGCTGGCAGATCGCCTTCTGCTCCTCGACGATGTTGCCGTCCATCTTCGGCGCGATCTGGCGCAGCAGGCCGGTCATGCGCTCGCGCACGCCGCCGCCCTCGCCGCCGGAGGGGCACATGTCCTGCATGCCGTAGTCGTCGGGGCGCAGCGGAAACGTATCGCTCATTTGCGAAGAGTTGAAGTTCAGCCGCTGCAGCTTGATCAGCTGTTGCTGATAGTGGCTGTAAGTGTCGTTCCAGCGCTTGGCCTCCTTGCCGAACTCGACCGCGTCCTCGGCGATCTGCTGCATATGCGCGGTGAGGTTGACCGGGTCGTTGACGACCAGTTGGGCGCTGGCGTCGGTGGCCATCGAACCGCCGATGAGCAACAGCGCCATGGACCAGAACCGTAGCTTGGCGATGCTTCCTGTGCTTGCGGGCTTCATTGCGATTCCTTTCCTGCTCGATCGACTGCAAAACCTTGCCGGTGCCGCCATGCGAAACCTTCGTACATCGAGTGCCTGCGGCTTGCCTCCGGCCGCCTCCGCGACGCTCGATTCGGCCGTGCGGAACACCTCGATCACCGGCACCGTCCCTTGCGAAGCAACTATCGCATACGGACCGCGATGCGGCATGAGTCATCTAAAAATCGTTGTGGACGCTAGTCCACATTTGTAGACGAACGAAGACGATTTGTAGCCACGGATTCGATTTGGAAGCATGTTGCGAAACCCATGGTTGCGGTCGCTGCGTTGCCATCGATCCGCAGCGTTGTAATGTGTGGGATAGAACATTTTGCTTCTTGCATTGTCGTCATCCACACTTCGAGGGCTTCGGATTGAAGGACCTGTGCTGCCCATCGATGCGCCGTGCGCATCGGTCGTTCCGCAAGATCAACACTGGAGTATCGGCGCCCCCGATCTATGAATTTGCTAGAGGATCGGAATGATTCGGATCTATGTCGTCGACGACCATCCGGTGCTAAGGACAGGCTTGCACTCGATCATCGAGCGGGAAACCGACATCCACGTCGTCGGCGAGTCGGGCAACGGCGCCGAGGCGCTGGCGGCGATTCCAAAGCTCGCCGTCGATGTCGTGCTCTGCGATTTCGATCTGCCCGATACCGACGGCCTGCGTTTGACCCGCAAACTGCTGCACGAGAACGCGGAGCACAAGGTCCTGATCGTCTCCGGGCTCGACGACAGCTCGATCCCGCGGCTGTTGTTCGATGCCGGCGCGCGCGGTTATCTGACCAAGGCGAGCAGCGCGCACAAGCTGGTGTATGCGATCCGCCAGGTCGCGGCCGGGCACGAGTTCGTCGACGATGCTCTGCCGCGCAATGTTCTGCTGGGCCTGTCGCCGTTTCGCCGCTTGAGTGCGCGCGAGAAGGAGGTCGCGGCATTGACCGTGCAGGAGTACACGACCCGGCAGATCGCCGAAGTGCTGCGGGTCGACGAGACCACCGTGCGTACCATCCGTTCGCGCGTTTACAAGAAGCTGGGCCTGCGCGGAGCGATTTCCTTGAGCAAGCTCGCGGCCAGGCACGGCTTCACCGACCAGGGCGGTTGAACGGTCGAATCCGCCGTCGAAGGCCGTGGCGAGCGGCTGAGCCGGGCTCTGCTCGCAGCCGTGTCAAGAACGAGTGATGACCGTCGTGAGGTCGCGCATCGGCGTGAACGTACTCATTAGTTTGACGTGCGTCGATGTTTGCGAAGCCGCCGACGGCGTTAGTGGTTGCCCTGCGTCGGCAGGCGTATAAGCGTAATCAGAGACGCCGGTTGCGGATTTCGATCGGTTCGTCCGGTCCGGGCGCCCGAGTCGCGGGGATATTCCATGACGCCGCTTGCTTATCGCAGCGCAATGACGATATCTCGCTGTCGATGCGGCATCGGCTAGTCCGCGATCGTTCGAGCGTCGCTGCGACGACCGCGATGGCTGCCTGCGACGTGCGTCACTGCGATCTCGCCGCACAAGCCTCAGCTGCAATCGTGCGGATCGCGGACACTAGTGGCGTCGTCACGGCGCCGACCGCAGGGAGCGAGCGCATTGGGTACTAACGAGCACGCGCCTTTCAGGCCCACGAACGAGCGGGACCGCACCCGATCGGAATCGCATGCCGCCGACCAGCGCACCGCGCCAGCCGGTGTTTCCACCCATAGAGGGATCGCCGCGGAACCGAAGCGGGACCCGCGCCCGATGGCGCCCGCGATCATCGATATTTCCGGCCGGATCGAACCGGTCGCGGACATCGCGCGCAGCAGGATCGATTGGGCCGGGCTGGCCAGTCTGTTGCTCGGTGCGAAGCCGGCCGAGTGGCCCGTCGAAGCCTTCGAGCCGCAACGGGCGGTAGCCGGGCCGTCGCCGCCGAACGACGGCAAGTGGCTGCACGAACTGGAATGGCACGGGCAGCGCATGCTGGCGGTGATCGCCGATGGCCGCGCGCGCCTGTGGTCGGGCGATGGCGCGGAATGGACCGAGCGCGTTCCGGCCATCGTCGAGGCGCTGGAGCGGCTGGGGCTGCAATCGGCGGCCTTCGACGGCGAGCTGATCGTCGGCGCCGGCGCCGAAGCCGACTACGCCGCGCTGCAGGCGGTGTTGTCGGGAGACCGCTGCGAGCCCTTGACCTATATGTTGTTCGATCTGTTGCAAATTGACGGCATTGGCATCGAGCGCGCGCCCCTGGTCGATCGCAAGGCCGTGCTCGAGCATCTGCTGCGACAGGCGCCGCGGGAATTGGCCTATAGCAGCCACATCCTCGGCAACGGCGACATCGCGCGCGCGGTGAGCGTCAATCAATGCTTCGACGGGCTGATTTCCAAACGCGCCTTCGCGTCCTACATGCGCGGATGCAGCCCGGACTGGCGCAAGACGCGCTTGCTTCAGTCCAGCCAGTTCGCCGTGGTCGGCTACACCCCGCCCGGCGTGCGCCATGCGGACCGGGGCTTCGGATCGCTGTTGCTCGCACAACCTAAAGGCAAGGCAGCCTGGCATTACGCCGGCCAGGCGCGCGGGGATTTCAACAGCGCGCTGATCGCCGAGCTCGGATCGCGGCTGAAAGGCGGGACGATCAAACCGACGGTCACGGTGAGTCCGGACGTCAGAGAAATACCCGGCGCGCTGTGGTTCAAGCCGCGCTTCGTGGTCGAGATCGACAGCCATGGCTTCGATGCCTCGGGCCTGCTGCGACATGGCCTGCTGCGCCTGGTTTGCCCCAACCGATCGGTGGCGAGCCTCAGGTCGGGCAAATAGGCCGTGTCGTCGCAGGAGGGGGCGGGCGATCGCGCCGATGCTCGCCGTCGGTGACGTTCGTCAACGACGGCGGCAGCGGGGGCTGCCTCGCATCCATCCCCCCGAACTTCGTCAGCCGGCTTCGAGCAGCTTCTGCGCCTGGCGTTTGCCGATGCCGCGCAAGGCCGCGATCTGCTGGAGCAGGGCCTGGCGCGGACGCGCTTTTTCCTGTTCCCAGTTATAGACCGACTGGCCGCTGGCGCCGATCAGCTTGCCGAACTCTTCCGCCGACACGCCCAACTTCTTGCGCAGCGTGCGCAGACCGGCCGCGGAGAAGCGGTGGCGGCCTTCGCTTTCGGCTTGCGGCTTGGCCGCGACGGCTTTGTTGCCGGACTTGCTGAGCGCCTTGCTTAGCGCTGCGACCTCACGCTTGAGACTGTCGCGTTCGCGCTTGAGCGAGGCGATGTCCTGGCGCTGGGCGACGACCTGCTTCTTCAGCGGGTCGACGAGGCGGCGGCATTCCTTGCGCGAGATACGAGCGATTTCGTCTTTGAGGATCGAAGCGAGATTTGGCATATCGGTTCCGGGAGTGGCTGGGGCAAGAGTACCGAACGGGGGCGATAACGCCAAATACCGGAAAATCCTTGCGTCTTGGCGTCGCCGGGCGGTCGATTCGTGATTTTTGCGCGAACTGGCGCATCGGCCGGGCCGCCTTTCGATATGCGGCGATAGCATGGGCGCCCGCGCATATCGCAACCGGCAAGCATTCGCCGTGAGATCGCCGTTGGACTTGCGATGCCGGCCGCGAGTCGCGCGCGCTGCGCCATTCACTCATTGTCGAGAGCCCGATGACCGTCTATACCGCGATCCACGAAACCCCCTCCGTCGAGGTGTATCGCATGCTCCGCGTCGATTCCGGCCTGAGCGCGAAGAGCGAAACCGCCGCCGTGCGCGGCCTGGCCAATACCTTGTTCGCGGTGCAGATTCTCGGCGACGGGGCGCCGATCGGCATGGGCCGGGTGATCGGCGACGACGGTTGTTTCTATCAGGTCGTCGATATCGCGGTGTTGCCGGGCCATCAGGGCCGGGGCCTGGGCAAGCGGATCATGCAGGACATCTCCGCTTATTTGCGCGACCATGCGCCGGAAACCGCCTACGTCAGTTTGATCGCCGACGGCGAGGCGCGTCATCTGTACGCGCAATACGGTTTCGAGCTCACCGCGCCGGCGTCGGTCGGCATGGCCTTCGAGCGCTGATCTCGTCCGGCTCGCCATCGCCCGATGCGCAATGGCCCGGCGCGATCACCCGGCGTGCATTGGCGCGGTATCCAACGATCGACCAGGAGTTCATCTTGCAAGGTCCCAGTCCCGAACAGACTCATCCGATGGATGGGTTTCCGCAGGTGTGTTTCATCAAGAACACCATAAAGAATCCGAACATCGTCGTCGGCGATTACACCTATTACGACGATCCGGACGACTCGGAGAACTTCGAGCGCAACGTTCTCTACCACTTTCCGTTCATCGGCGACAAACTGATCATCGGCAAGTTCTGCGCCATCGCGTGCGGCGTCAAGTTCATCATGAACGGCGCCAACCATAAGCTTTCGGGCATATCGACCTATCCCTTCCAGATCTTCGGCAACGGTTGGGAACGCGTGATGCCCGAAGCCGGCGAACTGCCGTACAAGGGCGATACCGTGGTCGGCCACGATGTCTGGATCGGCTTCGAAGCCTTGATCATGCCCGGCGTCAGGATCGGCAACGGCGCGATCGTGTCGTCGCGCTCGGTCGTGGTCGCCGACGTTCCGGCCTATACCATCGTCGGTGGAAATCCGGCCAAGCCGATCCGGCAGCGCTTCGCGCCCGACGAGATCGCCGCCCTGGAGTCGCTGGCCTGGTGGGACTGGCCGGTCGAGAAGATCACCCGGCATCTTCAGTGCATCGTCGCCGGCGATATCGAGGCCTTGCGCCGTTGCGCGAGCGAGGTTTGAACGCAGCCCGCTAAAGAGGCGAGCCCGGCAACGGCAGGCACTCCATGACCTCGACCGAGTCGCCGGGGAATATTGTGAAGTGCGGATGCCGTTCGAACAGGCTCGCCGCCGCTTCGTGCGACTCGGCTTCGATGACGGTGTAGGCGGTCAACCGATTGCTGCTGTCGGAAACGCCGTGGGCGTCGATGCGCTTGGTCTTGCCGAGCGGCGTGCCCGGGTCGACGATGCTGCTCCGATGCGCGCCGACCCATGCGCCCCAGGCGTGCATGCCCGCTTGTTCGAGTTGCTTGCGGCGGGCTTCGTCGGGCGTCTTGCTCCATTCGGAGCGCTCGAAGGCTTCCGCCGAGCCCAGGTAGACGGCCAGGAACTTCTTCATTGCGCACTCCATCGAGGCTGGAAGACCGGTCAGCTTCGCGCCGACGACATCGTGCCGCCAGTACCACCGCTCGCTCAGGCCGGGGAGCCAATCCACAGCGACCCCGCCACCGCCGCGCCGACGCACCAGGCCAGCACCCACAAGGCGGACAGGCGCAGTCGCCACACCAGCACCCAGCCGACCGCGACGATCGCGGCGTCGGCCAGTCCGCTCACGCCTTCGCGCCAGACCGGGTCGTACAAGGCGGCGGCGAGCAGGCCGACCACCGCGGCGTTGATGCCGGCGACGGTCCGCGCCGCCCAGGGGCGGCTTACCAATGCGGCCCAGGCCGGCAGGGCGGCGACCAGCAGCAGGAACCCGGGCAGGAAAATGCATATCAGTGCGACGCCGGCGCTCAACCACGACGGCAGGCCGAGGTCGAGGCTGGCGCCCAGGTAGGCCGCCAGGGTGAACATCGGCCCGGGCATCGCTTGTGCAGCGCCGTACCCGGCCAGGAACGTATCCGCGCCGATCCAGCCGCTGACCACGAGTTCGTCCTTGAGCAGCGGCAGCACGACGTGGCCGCCGCCGAACACGAAGCAGCCGGCGCGATAGAAGGCGCCGGCCAATCCGCGCAGCGACGGCGCGCTGCCTGAGGGAATCAGCGAGCATGCCAGCGTCACCAGGAACACCACGAAGCAGGCGCCGGCGAGACGCCGCCCGTAGCGCAGTGGCGGCGTCGCGGCCGCGTCGAAGGCGGCGGGCCGGCATAGCCAGGCACCGAGCATGCCGCCGCCGAGAATGGCCACGAACTGCCACCATGCGCCATCGGCGAGCAGCACCAAGGCACAGGCGCCAGCGGCGATCGCCAGGCGCTGCAGATCGGGCGTCAGCGACCGCGCCATGCCGACGAGCCCGTGCGACACCACCACCACCGCGACCAACTTCAAGCCGTGGACCACGGCGCTGCCCACGGGGCCGTGCAGGAATTGCGGTGCATACAGGGCGAAGCCGAACATCAGCAGCGCCGAGGGCAGGGTGAAGGCCAGGAACGCCGCCAGGGCGCCGCGCCAGCCGGCGCGCAGCAGCCCGATCGCGAAGCCCATCTGGCTGCTGGCCGGGCCTGGCAGGAACTGGCAGATCGACAGCAAGCGGGCGAAGGACGCATCGTCGAGCCAGCCGCGACGGCGTACGAACTCTTCGCGGAAATAGCCCAGGTGGGCGATGGGGCCACCGAACGAGGTCAGCCCGAGGCGCAGGAAAACCCGAAACACTTCTCTCGCATTGCCGGGGCCGTCGGCGCGGGCGTGGACGTCTGCTGCGGACAAGCGGCTTCCTCGGTTCGGTGGCGTAATGCCGGTCCATTCTAGGCGCGCGACCGGGGCGCCGGACGCTTGCATCGCAGGCACGACTCGATCGCGGGAGCCGGTTCACGCGCGCTCATGAACCGGCTCCGGCGCCCGATCGCAGAGCCGCGTCGAGCGCATCGACGCCGGCATCGGTATCGGCCTGGACCGCCGCGCGCCGATCAGCGGCGGTAATGAATCACCCCGTTGAGGCTCTGCGGCGCATCCGCGCTGCAGCGCTGCTCGAAAATCGCATACAGCCCGGTCACCTTGCCGGCCGCGTCGAAATCGATCGATTTGATCTGCAGCGAACCGGACACGCTGGGGCAGTAGCCGCCGTTGGAGCTGCCGTTGGGCTCGCCGTCGACGCCGACGCTCGCGTGGCTCGCATCGGCGAACTCCGCCAGCGAGTACGTGCCCACCTGCAGCGTCCGTCCCGAAGGCGGCTTGATGCCTACCGACCAGGTGTCGCGCCGGCCGGCGACTTCGAAATGCACGCCGCTCGTGCTGCCGCTCAACGCGAAGAAGCTGGTGTCGCCATAGAAGCCCTTGTTGGAATAGGTATCCGGGGCGACCAGGCCGTTCAACACGAACGACAGCGGCTCGACGCCATGACGAATGGTGCCGACCACGGCCGGGCTGTCGGGCCCGTTGAAGTGCTGGCTGTAGGCGATTTCCGCGCCGGTGATGGCGCCGCCGGCGTCGCGCTGGATCTGCCGCAGGGCGTACCAGCCCCAACTTTCGTCGCCGTCGTGGCCGGGATCGTCGCCGCAGTCGTAGCCCGTCCATCCGGACACGACGAGCCCCGGTGTACGGCCGAACAAAAAGCCGGGGCATTGCGCTTCGTAGTAACGTCCGGGAATCAGGGTCTGCCCCGCGGGCGGCACGATCAACACGCTCGTCGAGGGCGGGCGGCCATCGCGGCCCTGCACGCTGATCGTCAGGTACTCGCCGGCCTGATGCAGCGAAAAATCGGCGGTCGCGGCGGTGTAGGTATGCCGCTGCCCGGTGTTCGGGTCGACATAGGTCAACAACGAATCGGCCGCGGCCGGGCCCGCGCACATCATCGACGCGGCAAAGCCTGCGCACAGCAAGCACTTGGAAGAAACGGTGAGTGTGGACATGAGCCTGTCTCCGCAATCCTGCGCATCCCCTGCAACCGCCTCTCTAGTCCCGGCAAGGTTATGCGAGGGTCATCGCCTGTAAACCTGCCGCGTTTTCAGCGGCATTGCGTCGCAATCGCGCGTTGCGGCCGCGGACCGGCAGCGTTTTGTGATTGACGGCTGCGCTGCGTCCTCGCGTCGGTCGCAACATGATCGGTTCGGCCGCCACAAAACGCCGAATCGACGGCGAGCCCAGGCATCGGCGGCGCGTCGGCCGCGTCCGGCCGGGAAACTCGAAAGCAATACGACGATCGTTTGTCCGTGATGCCGTGCACGGACGCGAGATCGCGCACAAACATGCACATGCGAAAACATAGCGAACACATGTCAATGCGATGACAGTGCATATCCGTACTCGCCCTAGCTAGGCGAGACGACGATCGGTTGATCTAATTCCGCGATCTCTCATCGCAGGCGTTCGACTCCATGGGCATCCCGAGCATCGATGGCGTTCCCTACCACCTGCAGTACCCGCAGGCTCCCGCGCAGGCCGTGGTGCCGCCGCCGCAGCCGCAGGAGGAGTACCACCAGGTCGAGGCCGGCGACACCCTGGAGTCGATCGCGCAGAAATACAGCACGCCGGAAGCGCCGGTCACCGCCCAGCAGATCGCCGAGCGCAACCAGATCGACAACGGTCCGATCGATCCCGGCAAGGACCTGATCGTGCCGACGATCAAGCAGCACGCCGCGCCCAAGGCCGATCCGAACCCGTCGCCCGAGCAGGCCAAGAGCGACGAGGCGATGAAGAAATACCTCAACGCCGAGGACAACCTAGCCGCCTTCGACAGCGGCTATACCCGCCAGCACAACGACCCGGACTACCAGCCGATCCGTTCCGGCTACGCCAGCCTCAGCACGACCGCGCGCGAGGAACTGCAAAAGAGCATCGCTGCCGAGATCAAGGCCGATTTCGACGCAAGCGCCAACGGCGGCGTCCTCGACGCCAAGGCGATCCAGCAGTACGGCGCCGAAGTCGTCAAACGCTACGACAACGACCCGGCCGGTAAGGCCGCGGCCGAAGCGGCGGTCAAGGAGGTCGGCATCCAGCACGAGGTCGACAGTACGCTCAAGGCGGTGGGGGCCGCACCGGACGCGAAGGGCGCGGTCGATACGCTCAGCCGCGAGTTGCCGAAGCTGTCGCCCGAGGCGCAGACGCGCCTGCTGTCCAGCGACGGCTTCGACAAACTCGTCGAGCAGAAGATCGGGCCGGCATTCACCGATTCGCTGAAGGGCGAACCGTGGAAGGACTCGCGCAGCGGCCCGGCCTCCAAGCCGGCCGAAAGCCTGCAGAAACTCGAGAAGCTGATCGAAGGCGCCGAACCGCGCATCGCCGGCGCATTGGCCGAGCACGGCGTCGATGCCTTGAAGGACTTCCTCGGCCGCGCCGAGAACGACGGTTACAGCATCCGCCTCGGCATCGACGGCACCCGCTCGCTGGTCCACATCGCCGGCCAGGTCGGCGGCACCTCCGAAGGCGATATCGCGATCCAGGGCATGACCGATCTGCCTCTGGACGGCTCGCAGATCCATCTGGGCGTGTCCGAAGGCGCGCGTCCGAACCTGTCGATCGCGATGGCGCAGGCGCACGGTGGCCCGCAGTCGGTCGACGCGGCGATCATGGGCGTGCAGATGTACGCCGGCAGCGTCAACGGCAATGTCGACAAGCTCGCCAAGCACACCGACGAACTGAGCTGGTTGATCAACAACCACGGCGGCTCGATGACGCCGGACCAGCTCAACCAGGCGATCAAGGACTACACCAGCGGCGCCGGATCGAACTGGGCGAAGACCGCGGAAGAATTGCAGAACAAGGTCGCCGACCAGGGCAAGACCCTGCTCGACCAGATCGACAGCCTGAGCAATGCGCCGGCCGACCAGCAGGACAAGACCAAGAAAGCCATCGAGGGCATTCTCGGCGACACCAAGTCTGCCTACGCGATCAGCCTGGCCCTGAAGCAGCACCCGGACTACATCGATTCCCTGGCCGGCAAGCGCCTGATGCAGAACCTGGCCTACACCGGCAAGTTCGGCGAGCAGGGCATCAAGCTCGGCAAGGAAATCGCCAACGCCTATATCCGCAACGACGTGCTCTCGGCCGCGCACAACTACGATCCGCGCAACCCGGCCAGCATCCAGCAGGCCGAGCAGTCGATCGATAAGCTCAAGAACCCTGCGCTGATCAAGTTGCTCGGCCTGGACGTCGAAGGCGGCAAGTACCAGAGCTACGTCAAGCTGGTCGACGAGTTGAAGAAGAGTCTGCCGGCGGCCGGCGACGGCACCGAGCAGATCATCGCCAAACTCAAGACCCACGCCGAAGCGATGAACAACGTCGATCGCCGCTTCACCGCCGAATCGAGCCGGCCGGTGTTCGAGAAGAACCAGCCGGCCGGCCAACTGCTGCGCATGGTCGGCCTGGGCTTCGCGACCATGGGCTTCATGAATTCGGCGAGCAAGGCCAACGACGGCCAGTTCAGCCTGACCAACAAGAACGATCTCAAGGCGATCGTCGACGCCGCCAACCTGGGCCAGAAGGGCACCGAGCTCGCGGTCGGCCTGGGCATGGTCACCGAGGACTCGACCCTGGGCCGTTTCGGCGCCGGCAACAAGCTCGACGGCGTGAGCATCGATCCGGGCCGCTGGACCCGCGCCGATCGCGTGTTCGGTTATCTGTCCGCCGGCTTCGATTACTGGAATGCGGTCGAGGCGCATCAGAAGGGCGACGACGTTCGCGCCGGCATGTACCTGACCGCCGGCGTCGGCGGCACCATGGCGGCGCTGTCCGGCACCACCTTCGCCTCCGCGCTCGGCGCCGGCAGTTGGCTCGGCCCGGTCGGCATCGGCCTGGTCGTGGTCGCCACCGCCGGCCTGACCATGAAGGACCGCATCGAGCACTCCAACGCGCACATGAACGAGGCCTCGGCGAAGTTCCTCGAGCATGCGAAGTTCAATCCGCAGGTCTCGCAGGCCCTGGTCGACCAGAGCGGCGAAGGCTGGAGCCCGGTGACGCTGTTGGCGCGGTATGCCGAGGCCAAGGGTTACAAGCTCGACGAGCCCGGCGCGCGCGACCAGTTCGTCGCCTGGGTCAACGCCATGCCGACCGACAAACTGGAGCGCTTGCGCACCGAGCTGCACCAGGCCTTGGACAAGTTCGACGGCGACGTGTCCAAGCTCGGCAGCGACACCACCGTGGTTCGCCCCGAAGCCTATATCGCCACCCGCGGCGGAGCGGCGAAGGTCGACGGCATCGTCGGCACGGTCGGCCACATCGACGCGGTGGTGCGCGACTTCGGCATTGCCCAACTGCCGACGCCCTGAGCACCGCCGGTCCGTCGCGATGNATCGCGAGCCCTGACATGACGTAGCATCCGCGCCCGGCGATCGATTCGTCCGGGCTGCGGCGCACTCACTCCCTGCCTGGATCAGCGGCCACGATTATGGCGACACGCGCAGAACTGTTGCAGCACCTGTGGCTGGAAGTCATCGACACGAACATGGACGAGGCGGTGCCGCAGCGCATCGCCGCCCATTACGAAAAGCGGCCAGACGAACCGTTCGCCGATACCGGAGCGGCGATCGGGCGTCTGCTCGCACTCGGCGCCACGCCGCGCGACCTGTGTCTGCTGATGCGCGGAACCGCCTACGAGACGGTGTTCGCGACCCTCTACGCCCTTGGCGACCCCGGCGTGGACGGCGACGACGTCTTCAACCTGCACGAGGAATTGCTCACCGCCGATCCGAGCGGCATGGAAGGGCGGCCCGGCTCGGTTTGAGCGACCAGCCGCTGTTCTCTACAGGGAAGAAGGGTGGAGCGAGGGCTATCGCCCACGCCAACGCGCCAGGCCTACGATCGCGCCGCCGACGAGCACGAAGCCGAGCAGCAGCCACAGCGAGTTGATCAGGACCTTGGTATAGCCGAGGGCGGCGACGTCGATGAAGTGATAGGGATAGGCGCCGAGCAATTCGCCGCGCACCAGCGCATAGAGCAGATACGCCATCGGATAGGCGCACCAGATCAGCGCCGAGCGCAGTGTCGGCACGCGGGCGGGAGGAAACGCGATCCAGTGCCCCAGCACCATCAGCGGCGTCGCGTAATGCAGGCTGATGTCGGCGACCCATTGCCAGCCTTCGGGCGCCCAGACGTTGCGCAGCAGGAAGTGATAAGCGAGACCGACCATGACGATGGCGGTGGTGGCGCAGCCCCGCAGCTGCCCGGTGCCGAGCCAGCGGTCCGGTCGGGCAGGGCCGAGCACGAAAGGCAGCGAAAACACCAGGGCGACGAAGCCGTTGGTCAGCACGGTGAAATAACCCAGGAAAGCGACCAGGCCGTCGAAGGCCGACTTGCCGTTATGCTGGGCCAGCCGTAGCGACAGCCACAGCTGCAGCAGCACGCCGAACCAGGCCAGCGCCGCCACCGCGGCCGATGCGCGGCGCGCGCGCGGGTCGTTGCGAGTCTCCACAGCGTTTCCTCGCGCCGCTCGCGGCGCATCCGAGTACACCCGTGATCGCTGGGCCAGCGTCGCTCATCCAACCCTTACAGGACGCACCATGCCAGCTTACGCCGTCGCCCATCTCCGCGAAGTCTCGTTCAATCCCGCCATCGTCGAATACCTGCAGCGCATCGACGCCACCCTGGAACCGTTCGGTGGCCGCTTCCTCGTGCACGGTGCGCAGCCGGACGTGGTCGAGGGGGCGTTTCCGGGGCACCTGATCCTGATCGGCTTCGCCGACATGGCCAAGGCCAAGGCCTGGTATTACTCGCCGGCCTATCAGGCCATCTTGCCGTTGCGCAGCGACAACTCGGTCGGCGACGTCATCCTGGTCGACGGAACCGACGAGCAGCATCGTGCGACCGACATCCTGGCGGCGGCCGGCTAGAAGCTGGATCCGCGGTAGGTGCCGGCTCACCGCCGGGCCGGCGCATGTTCGCCGATTCAATCGAGCCCACTCAATCGAGCCCATTCAATCGAGCCGGCTTAATCGAGTTTGTAGAGTTCGTCGCTGCGGCGCCTGACCACATCCTGCAGCCCGGCCAGCAGGGCGTCGTTGTCGGCGGTGGATTTCTCGGCTTCGATCAACAGGATTCTGACTTCGTGCCGAGAGCGTCGGTTCGCACGAGAATTGGTTTCGAAGTCCAGGGCCGCGATCAAGGTGGTGATGACGGCGGCGCCTGCCGCGGCGATCGAGGCGACATCGCCGGGATGCTCGAAGCCGAGAATCTGGATCTTGCCGACGATGGCGGCGAAAGAACTCAGCAAGGCCGCCATCACCAGCAGCGCGCGGTATCCGACCTTCCAGCACCAGGCCGAGCGACGATAGCTGTGCTCGTGGGCGAGCAGGGTGGATCGGGTTTCTGCCGACACGTTTTCACTCATGGCATTCCTCGACGATGCGGTTGGCCTTGGCCGGCGGTTATCGGGTGGTTGCTTGTGCCTGCTTCCGCCGTCGCCGCAGCGCACGTCGCCCGGCGTAGATCGACAGGGCGAGCAGCGCCAGGACAGCGACTGCTATCGCCAGCAGGTTGTGGATGGGGTTGGACAGGATGAAAGTCGGGTGCCGTGCGTAGAAGCCGTTGAAGCCGTCGAGTGCGGCCGGCAGGGCGAGCAGATCGTGCCGGCTCAGTTGCAGCGGACGTTCGCGCGGATGGTGCTGGGCGCCGCTGGGATAGGCCCGGCCGTCGAGGCCGAGTTCGATGTGCCCGCCGAGGATGTGAGTCGCGGGACGGGCCTTCAGGAACTCCGCGGCCCGCACCGCGCTGTCTCGATACGCGTCGACATCGTCGATCAGCAGGCGGCCGGGCAATAGGAAATCGCCGGAGAAGAACAGGCCGGTGCGCCCATCGTAGAAACTCATGTGGCCCGGGTGATGGCCCGGGGTCGCGACCACTTCGACGCTGCGGCCGCCGAGGTCGATGCGGGCGACGCCGTTCGGCCAATCGTCGAGACCGAGAAAAGTCCGCGCCTCGGGCAACTCCGTCGGCGCGATCCGGACCGAGGGCAACGAAGCGAACTGCGCATCGCCGGCGCGATGGTCGGCATGGCCGTGGGTGTGCACGATCAGCAACGGCAGTTTTGCGCCGTTCTTGGCCGGCAGTAGATCGAGCACGGTCTTGGCCAGCGGCATCCGTTGCGGATCGGCCACCGCGCCGGTGTCGATCAGCAAGGCGCGGTCGCTGCCGATCAACAAATAAACAAAGTTCGCTTCGAAGTCGGCGCAGGGGCTTTGACGCAGGATCAAGGTCTGCGGCTCGTAGGCGTGCACTTGCAGGGGCGATTGCGGTGTCGCCGCGCAATCCGGCGCGCCGGCGTTCCAGTGCACCTCCAGCGAGTCGGGTACCGGCGCGCCCCAGGCTTGCCCGGCCGTCGTCATCAGTGCCACTGCGAGCAATGTCTTCACGGTGCGCCTCCGGTAGATCCGGCCCGATGTCCGGCTTGGGCCGGTGAGCGGGCTCGATCGTCGAGGAAGGTGTCGTTACCCGCCACTCGCCGCGCGCGTGGCCGCTCCAGGCCCCCTGTCGAAAACGGAGAATCGGCCGTACAAAGGACAGGCTGTGGCGCCGGGCTTCGCCCGCGAACGCCGAGCGCGTACTTTCGATGGGCGGCTGTACTCCGACTACAGGCCCTCCGGGCAGACCTCGTTCGGCGGCATGTTCTGTTCCCGCTACATCAAGGACGAGTGCGGCCGGGTCGCTTCGAAAGCAGAATTCCGAGCCGTACACGGGCAACACGAACGCTTCGTGCAGGAAACCTGTCTGTGCCGGCAATTCGTGCGCCGCGTGCCGGGCACCGGCTATCGCGGATGAACCGCGTGGGTTCATCCGCGCCGGGCCTCAATAGCCCAGGCGCACCGCCTTGATCTCGGTGAACGCCGACAGCCCGATGTGGCCGTTTTCGCGGCCATAGCCGGATTGCTTGACGCCGCCGAACGGCAGGGTGGCTTCGCCGCCGCCGCCGTTGACGATGACCTGGCCGGTTTCGAGTAGGCCGATCAGGCCGTGCACGGTGCCCAGGTCGCGCGCCCACAGTTTCGCCGACAGGCCGTAGCGCGAATCGTTGGCGAGCGCGGCGACGGCGGCGAGCGGGGCGTCGTCGGCGAACGGGGTCACCACGATCGCGGGTGCGAAGATCTCCTCCCGCGCGATCCGCATATCGGCGCTGGCCTCGGTCAACAAGGTCGGCTCGAAGAAATAGCCCGGGCCCGGCCGCGCGCGGCCGCCGCGCAGTGCCCGTGCGCCGGCGGCGAGGCTGTGCTGGATGATGGCCTCGGCGCGCTGTCGTTGCCGCTGCGAAATCATCGGCCCCATATCGGTCGTCTCGTCGTAGCCGGCGCCGATGCGCAGCCGGTCCATCGCCGCGTGCATCCGTTCGAGCAAGGCGCCGTGGATCGAATGCTGGACGAAGACGCGCGATCCCGCCGCGCAATACTGGCCGCTTTTGAAAGCGATCTCGGCGACGATGGCTTGCGCCGCCTTGTCCACGTCGGCATCGGCGAAGACCACCACCGGGGACTTTCCGCCGAGTTCGAGCACGACCCGCTTCAGGTTGCTGCGCGCGGCCGCGGCCATGATCGATCGGCCGACCTCGGTGGAGCCGGTGAAGCTGATCAGGTTGACGTCGGGATGCTCGGCCAGCGCCTGCCCCGCACTCGCGCCCTCGCCGGTGACGATGTTGACGACGCCATCGGGGATACCGACTTGGCGGCAGAGTTCGCCGATGCGCAGCGCCGACAGCGGCGCCAGTTCGGCCGGCTTGATCACCGTCGTGCAGCCGGCGGCAAGGGCGGCGGCGAGCTTCTGCAGCACCATCAGGAAGGGCGCGTTCCAGGGCGTGACGATGGCGGCGACGCCGATCGGCTCGCGCAGGAAGTAGTCCATGCCGGCTTGGTCGGCCGAGCGCATCGGCACTTCGCCGGCGATCTTCGTCGCCCAGCCGGCGTAGTCGCGCAAGGAGCGCAGGCCCAGCGGCAGGTCGCCTTTGCGGATCGAGGCCAGGCTGTGGCCGGCGTCGAGCGATTCCAGCAGGGCGAATTCCTCTTGCCGGGCTTCGATGGCGTCGGCCAGGGCGAACAGCAGGGCGGCGCGCTTCGATGCGGGCAGGCGCGGCCAGGGACCCTCGCGAAACGCGCGCCGGGCCGCGGCGACCGCCAGGTCGATGTCGTGGCCGTCGCCGGCAGCGATGACGGCGATGCGGTTTTCGCTGGCCGGATCGTCGACTTCGAGCGTGCGGCCCGATACGCTGGCACGCCAGGTGCCGTCGATCAGCACGGCCGGAGGCTGTTGCGACAGCGTGCGGCGCAGCGCATCGAGCGCTTCGCCGGAGTGCGCGGGCGCCGGTGCGCCGGCGGTTTCGTTCGCAGCCTGGGTCATGTCGGGGACTCCCGTAGGGCTAAGCCGCGCCCGCGCGATGCCGCGCCGGCACAGAGTTGATATTGTCAACTATCCCGTTGCAAGTTGATAAAGTCAACTTATTAACGGTCAGCCCCGGTCAGCCCCGGTCAGCCCCGGTCAGCCCCGGTCAGCCCGGGTCGGACGTCGGGCCGTGCGACATGCGCCGCAGCAGGCCTTCGAGCTGTTTGCGTTCGGTCTGGTTGAGGTCATGCAGCAGGTCCTTCGCCACCACCGTACGCAGGGCTTCGGCCTCGGCATGCGTTTCGGCGCCGCTCGCCGTCAGGCACAGGCGCTGGCGCTTCTCGCCGGCTTCGTTGTCGATCCGCTCGACGTGGCCGCGCTCCAGCAGAGTCTTGATGATCCGCGCGATCTGGGCCTTGTCGCGTCCGCTCTCGCGGACGATGTCGTTCTGGGTGCAGCCGCGATGGCGTGCGACGAAGCGCAGGGTGCGCGCTTCCATCGCCGCCAGGCCGAGCTCGGCTTCGCGCAGCGAACGCTGCATGCGCGCGGTGGCCTGATGCATGATCGTGTTGACGAGATTGAGTATCTCGATGTCGCGGCTGGCCGGCATGGGCGTTCCATCGTGGACGACCGAAGGATTGTCGGGATGCGGAGATGACAATGTCAACTTAACGGGGCGGGGGTTTCCGCTCCGACCGCACGAACCGAGGTCTCGCCGCGCATGCAAGGTCGTTGCGGCGAACGATGCGCTTGACTTGCGCACCGCGATGGCGATGGCCCTGCGATCGATGCAGGCCGTTGAGCGAATTACATGAATCTTTGGAATGTGTTTTGAAGCACGTTACTTGGATCGCCTTGCCTCGACGGCCTCGGTCCGAATCGGCGAAAGCGCGTGCAAGCGCGATCAGCCTTGAGCTTCGGCGAACTCGTCATCGTTTGTGTGCCATCACCCAGCGATGGCTCGACGACAGCGCTCGCGAAGATGATTCATTGAGTTAACGAAAACCGCGGTGACAGCCCAGGCGTTCCGTGATTGAACTGGTAGCGGTGCGGCAAACACAGGGGGTGCAGCGCCACGTTCTTTCATGGATGCAATTAAGGAGTTGGTATGGATCAACACAAGAGGCTGCCCCTGATCGTCGGATTGGCCGCGTCGTGCGCAGCATTGGCGGCTACCGTCATTCCCGGGACGAACAGCCCCGCGTCAACGCAGAAAGCGACACCGGCCGCGGCGCCGGCAAACGCCGCCAAGTCGCCCAGCGCGACGTCAGCGGCCGCGGCCGCGACACCGACGGCGGCGATGGCGCCCTCGCCGTCGGCTTCCATCCCCGAGGTCGGCGACCCGGTCAAGGGCAATTACTCGCCGGTCATGAAGTGGCCCTTGATCGGCATCCATGCCGTGCTGACGCCGGACGGGCGGGTGCTGTCCTATGGCACCGACCGCAACGGCATCCAGACCGGCAAGTTCGTCTACGACATCTGGGACCCCTTGCTGGGCACCGGCTCGCTGTCGCACAACACCCTGCCGAACCGGACCAGTGTCGATGTCTTCTGCGGCGCCCAGCTGATCGTGCCCGGCACCGGCAACATCCAGCTGTTCGGCGGCGACATCACCAGTGCCGGCGGGCAGAGCACCAACAATCCGAACGCAGACACCACGCTCTATCGATCTCTCGACGACAGCCTGAGCAAGACCGGCGCTATGCATCGCAAGCGTTGGTATGCGACCGCGACCGCGCTGGCCAATGGCGAGATCTACGTGCAGGGCGGCGCAGGCGGCAAGGACCTGCCCGAGGTGCGCCAGCGCAACGGCACCTATCGTCTGTTGACCGGGGCGAACACCAGCGGCGTATTCGAGTACTACCCGCGCAACTTCCTTGCCCCCGACGGCCAGGTGTTCGGTTTCAACAACCAGGTCATGTATCGCATCAAGACCGCCGGCGCCGGTGCCTTCCAGCGCGTCGGCACCTTCCCGGGTCCTAACATCGGCTGGACCTCCTCGGCGGTGATGATCGCGCCGAGCAAGATCCTGCAGGTCGGCGGCGGCAATCTGCAGGCGGCCTCCAGCCAAGCGCACGTCATCGACATTGCCACGACCGTGCCGAACGTCGAGCAGGTCGCATCGATGACCTATCCGCGCCACTGGCACAACGCCACCGTGCTGGCCGATGGCCGGGTGCTGGTGTCCGGCGGCAGCCAGGTCGCGAATAAGGCCGTCAACGTCGCCTACACCAGCGAGATCTACGATCCCGCGCAGAAGCGTTGGACCCAGGCGGCGAAGGCGCAGCGGATGCGGCTCTATCATTCGACCGCGTTGCTGTTGCCCGACGCGACGGTGCTGACCATGGCCGGCGGCGCGGCGGGGTCGGCGCCGGTCAATAATCTCGACGCGGAGATTTATTACCCGCCGTACTTGTTCCTGCCGAGCGGCAAGCGCGCGCCCAGGCCGGTCATCACCTCGGCACCGCTCAACGTCCAGGCCGGGGCGACGATTTCGATCGGCACGCCCAACGCCGGCAGCATCAAGCGCGTCGCCCTGGTCAAGACCGGTTCGGTCACCCACTCCTTCGACATGGACCAGCGTTACGTGGAACTGCCGTTCACCGTGGCCGACCATACGTTGACGGCGGTGTTACCGCAGAACAAGGCGCATACACCGCCGGGTTCGTACCTGTTGTTCGTGATCAACAGCCTGGGCACGCCGTCGCAGGCCGACATCCTGAGGATCAGTCCACCGCCGGTCTGATGCCGTAGTAAGCGCTGTCGTCAGCGTCGCCGCNNCGACGCTGATCCGTGGCGAGCCTGCCCGGTATAGAGCCTGGCCTGTGTATCGCACGGGCCGCGTCGACGCTCAGGCGAAACCGTTCTCGACGCTGCCCGGCGGCGGCGCGGTTACCGATTCGATGTGGAAGGTATTGCGCTCGCGCTTGGCGTGGTACAGCGCGGCATCGGCGACCGACATGAAGGTCGCCGCATCGGTCGGCACGTGGGTGTAGGCGATGCCGATGCTGGTGGTGACCCGGATCGTGGTGCCGTCGACGACGACGTCCTGGTTCATGGTCTTGATCAGTTTGCGCGCGACCGCCTCGGCCGCTTGCGGTACGGCCGCATCCTCGATCAGCACCACGAACTCGTCGCCGCCCAGGCGCGCGGCCAGGTCGCTGTTGCGCACGCAGTGCAACAGACGATGGGCGAATATGCGCAGGATCTCGTCGCCGGCGGCATGGCCGTAGCTGTCGTTGATGCGCTTGAAGTGGTCGATGTCGAGGTACATCAGCGAGGTCGGCGTACCGTGCCGTTGCAGGCGCGCCAACGCGAGCGCCATGCGTTCGTCGAACTGACGCCGGTTCGCCAGCCCGGTCAGGGTGTCGACCAGGGCCAGGCGCCGCAATTCGAGACGATTCGCTTCCAGGGCCTGCTCGGCGATGACTCTGCGAGTGACGTCGCGGCCGGCGTAGATCAGGTCGAAGCCGTCGCCGTCGGAGGAAGGTATGGTGCGAGTGACCGCCTCGATCCAGACGTAATGGCCTTCCTTGTGGCGGACCCGGTAGATCGAGGTCACCGGCTGGTGCGAGGCGATGACGTTGGCGATGATCTGGGTCTGCCGTTGCAGGTCGTCGGGATGGATCAGGCTGGTGCGGGTGCCGAGCATTTCGGCCGGGGTCCAGCCCAGGATGTCCTGGGCCGAAGGCGATACGTAGATGCGCTCGCCGTCGACGCGCATGCGCACGATCACGTCGTGCGAATAATCCGTCAGCAAGCGATAGCGGTGCTCGCTCTCGCGCAGCCCGGCTACGAGTCGCTTGCGTTCGGCCATCGCCAGCGCCACCGGGATGGTCATCAGGCAACCACCGGCGATATAGAGCTGCAACAGTGCGACACGTCCGGCGGTACCGAAGCCGTCGACCAGCCACAACGGCCCATAGCCGAGCGCCGTCGCCGTGCTGCCGATCAGGGTCAGCAGGATCACTCCCACCGCGACGCCGGCGAAGCGGTGCCGGAACGCGCCCAGCAGCAACACCGGGTAGGCCATGAACAGGATCGGATAGCGCGACAGGAAGATCGCCAGGCTGATGACGGCGAGCAACAGCATGGTGAGGACGAACGACCAGCGCCGTCCGGGCGCGGCGATCAGGCCTTTACCCTCGCGATGCACGACCAGGGTCGAGGTGGCGAAGATCACCATGCCGACCACGTGCGCGGCGAACCAGGTGACGAAGTCGATGACGAACGAGGTCGAGTGCAGAGCGGCGATGATCGACGCGGCGATCAGCCCGGAGGTCGCGCAGGCCACCAGGGTGCTCGTGGTGGCGATGCCGCCCAGGCTGATCCAGCGTTTCGGGTCGCCGACGTTCGGCACGAAACGCCGGACCACACCGGCGACGATCAGCACTTCCACCACATTGGTCGCCGAGATCGGCGCGGCCTGGGCGACGGTTTCCACGGTCGCCAGCCGCGCCGCGAACTCGACGGCGAAGGCCAGGACGATATAACCCGGCCAGTGGGCGGTGGCGCGCGACAACAACCAGCCGACCAGGATGCCGTTGCTGATCCAGACGGCGGCGAGTTCGCCGGGGCCGCGAGAGAGCGTCAGCGAGGCCCAGGCCGAGGTTCCGATCAGCAGCGCCATCAGCGCGTAGTCCGTCCAGGCGCGCTTGGGCATTGCGGGTGCGTCTCTCACACTCCCTCCTGCACAAGGCGGCCGGCTCTAGAGTGCGCCTGCGCTTTGCCTGTTTGTCGTGACGTCCTTCGCTGCATGCGCCGTCGCCATCCTGGTCCGGAGGCTAGGACGGCGGGTGTAAAGAAGGGGTGACCATACGGCCGCGGGCGTGCGCGTGACACGGGTCACAGGCGTTTCGGCGCGGTTGCGCACGCGGCTCGATTGCCGGCCGTGCGCGTCGAGAGCGAAGTCGCGATGGCGATACCGCGATCGCGGCATGGCTCGGATTCGTCGGCGGCCCAAGCAGTCGTCTCCCCACAGTGTCGACATTCCTATACGACTACGACAGTTGGGTTCGACAGCGGTCATCCGCTTGGCCTTCGTTCCGCGGTTCCCGCGAACCACGCGGCCCATGGCGGCAGTACGAATCGGTGGTCGTCGATAAGCGAAGGCCGGCGAGCGACGCGCATCGGGAGGTTTGCGGATGCAGCGACGACAGATCGAAGACCGGTCCGGGTCCGCAAGGGGGCCTCGGGCCGGCCGAGCTGGCTCGCCGGGAGGCAGCTCGCGGCGACTAATGTGCTTTGGCCGTGAGGGTCAGAAACTGCCGCATTCCGCACGCTACCCAAGAGGCCTCCGCAGGACGGGCCCGGCCCAGGACGCGGTAACCCCGGCACATCTGCTTGATAGCGGAGGTTGGCACGATTTTTGTGACATGTATCACTAAATTACGGCGATAAGCGGTTCGCGGGCTCCGTCCGTGCGGCTGGCGACCAAGTGGAACACTCAGATGAAGAAGCGATGCTGGAAGGGGCTGCGAACCTGGGCCGCCCTCGGGGGGTTAATGTGCTTCATGGCGGATCGGATCTACCCGGCGAATCGGCCGCTGGCTCGATCGGGCCGCCGCATGCTTGAAAGGCCCACAATGCTGTCGGCCTGCGCGCCTGGGCCGAACCTGGCCATCCACGCCGCTTCATCGTCGCTGTCGTCGATCAACTGTGGGGACCCGAGCATGTTCAAGACAGAACGTTCGCCGCAGACGACGCTGCCGATCCGCCGCCGGTCTTCCGCCCTGCTGCTGGCGTCGCTGCTGTCGGTGTTGCCCGCGGGCTCGGTGTTCGCTCAGCAGGGGATCGGCATCGGCAACGTGGTCACGGATGCTGGGCTGGTGGGGTCGCCTCATCCGAATACCGCGAATCGGGACTGCGCTGCGAACAAGGTAGTGGTCGGCGGCCGCCATACCGACCGCGCGATAGGGCCGGCCAACTCCGCCGACGGCATGACCGTCGACTACGATCTGCGCTGCGCGTCCATCGCGACCGACGGAGTGAGCGTCACGGTAACGAACGATGCGGCGTTTACCGACTTTCCCAGCTACGATCAACGAAACACGGAGCTTGAAAATACCTGCGCCGCTAATCAGGTCGTAGGACGAGGCGGCGGCTACGACCGTAACTATCTGGGAGCCGGTGTCTGGCCGAGCTCGGTCCGGCACATCTGCTATGCCTTGGTCTTGGATGCGAACGACTGGGTCAAACGCTCCGGGACGAGTTCGTCGACGCAGGATATCGGCATCAACGAGGCCTATGCCGTGCATACGCTTCGCAGCCCGTTCTGCGCCGACACTATCGATACCGTAAAAGTCGGCTACCTTGGACGCCTGGGAGGCGAGGGCATCGACGGTATCCAGCAACGCTGCGGCCAGTTCGTACAAGCGCGCTTCTCCGCCGCACTCAACTTCACCGACTTCTCCTGGTCGACCACCCTGGGCGCAGGCGGCTGGACCGCGCAGCTGACCCACACCAGCGGCAACATGGCCGTGCGCGATCCGCGCGCGGCCGGCGTCAACAACGTCACCCAGTTCGAGGGCGCCAACGAGCTGTACGTGATTCCCGGCGCGGGCTACTCGGCTACGCCGATCGCGCCGGCCGGCATCGCCGCCAACACCTATGTCGTGACGACCGCCTGCACCAACCAGACCCGCACCGACGAGCAGGACCTCGCCTGCCCGCTGGTGGTCAACGGTCTGCCCGACATCGCGGTGACGCTTACGACCCCCGCGCCGGCCTACAGCAACTACGGCCAGTTGCAGAACATCGTCCTGACCGCCACCAACCTCGGCCCCGGCGCCACCGACGGCAACGACGGCTTCACCGTGGTCGCGACCCTGCCCGCCGGTTGGACCGCCGGCACCTTGCCGGCCAACTGCACCGCCAATGGCGCCAACACCATCGTCACCTGTGCGCTCAACCCGACCCCGCTCGCGGCCGCGGCATCGCCCGGCGCCAACGGCGGCACGGTCAGCTTCACCATTCCGGTCACGGTCAACTCGCCGACGCTCAGCGGCACCTACACCGCGAATGCCGCGCTCGGCCGCAGCGTGCCGGACGGCGACGGCGATACCACCAACAACGACTACAACACCGCCAATGACACCGCCAGCGGCCCGCTGGTGTTCCAGAAGCAGCCGATTCTGCGCCTGCGCAAGGCGCTGCCGCTGGGCCGTTTCGTCGCCGCCGATCAATTCGCGCTGAGCATCGCCGGCACCGGCGGCCCGGCCACGGCGACGACCACCGGCAC